>CAYYOE010000415.1:0-2905 GCA_964473055.1 uncultured Rhodobacterales bacterium
AACACCAGCGCGTTCAGTTCCTCGACCACCGGCAGGATCGACTTGCGGCTGACGCTCGTCCAGCAGCAGAAGATCACGTCGACGTTCGAGATGGTGATCAGTTCGCGGGCCTTCTCGGCGAACAGCGGCCAGTCGGACGCGGGGTCCACCACCACCGCTTCCAGTTGCTGACCGAGCAGTCCGCCCTTGGCGTTCTGATCGGCGATCAGCATCTCCATCGTGTCCTTCAGCGTCGTCTCGGAAATCGCCATCGTACCCGAGAGCGAATGCAGGACGCCGACCTTGATCGTGTCTTGCGCCGCGGCAGGCGCCGCGACCAGCAGCGCGGCAGAAGCCGCGCCAAATAGGGAAGACTTCAGATACGTCATGTCGCACGCACTCCATGCGGTTGCGACGTTGCGCCGGGGTCGGATGCCGCCGGTCGCGGGTTGATCCCGTCCGGTCCGGCCATATCTGTCCCCCGTGCAACGAGAGTTGCACCCGTGCGGTGGCGCCCTGCGAGCCAATGCGAAGCGCTGCCGCACACCCGATCCATGAGTCGCCCATCGGCGGCCCGTTGCCATGGAGGACAGCAGCACTCCCTGTGACAAAGGCCGACGAGGCAGGCAGGCCCGCCCGGGCAGCGATGCCGGGGGTTCTGCCGACTATTTGGGCGACTCCAGGGTGCGTGCCTGTTTTCCGGGCAAGCTTCGCGTCCAGATCACACCGTCGTGCGGTTGCCGGATGGGTCGCAAGCGCGGCATACACGAGGTCGGGCGAACGGAGGCAGGAGGCTCGCGCAGGCATGGCAGGGTGGTGGAACGGTCTGGGGCCGCGGTGGCGTATCGGGGGATCGCTGGGGATCGCCCTGATCGCGGTCGCGTCATGCGGTGGTGGCGGATCGGGCTCGGGCAACATCGGGCAGGCCTGCCTGACCGGACCGCGCCAGACGGCAGACCAGCGCGCGCTCTGCGCCTGCATCCAGTCCGCCGCCAACCGCAGCCTGTCTGCCGCGGACCAGCGCCGCGCCGCCAGCTTCTTCGGCGACCCGCAGCGCGCCCAGGACACCCGGCAGTCAAGCCGCCCGCGCGACCGCGAGTTCTGGGATCGCTACCGCAGCTTCGTCACGACCGCCGAGGAGATGTGCCTGCCGCAGGACAGCGAGGGCTGACACCCCTGCGGCAGGCGGTTTGCCTGTGGCGTCAGTTGGACGCCGCGTGCCCGTGGGCATGCCCGTGGCCATGGCTGCCCATGTCTGCCCGCGAATTGTCGACCGGGATCTCGACCACCAGTTCGCCGGTCTGCTCGAATACCAGCGTCACGGTGACGATGTCGCCGTCGTTCAGCGGGCCGGTCAGGCCCAGGAACATCACATGGTCCCCGCCCCGCGCCAGGGCATGTTCGCCCCCGGCCGGGATCAGAAACCCGTCCTTCACCTCGACCATGCGCATCACACCCTGCGCATCCTGAAGGTGGGTGTGCAGTTCCACCCGCTCGGCCACGTCGGACCGCGCTTCGATCAGTCGGTCGTCGATGTCGCGGTGGTTCTCGATCACCATGAAGGCCGCGCCCGAACGGGCGGCAGCACTGGCGGCGCGGGCATGGGCGTCGCGCACGGCGAGGCCGTCATGGGCAAGGGCCGGAACCGGGGCAAGGAAAAGGGTCGCTGCAAGGGCGGCGGAAAGGGAAAAGCGCAGCATCTGGATCTCCTGTCGCGCGTGGGTCTGAAAGGTCGGGGGACGGTTCAGACCGGCGACGGGGGCGCCCGGGGCGGAGGACGCAGGGCGCGCGGGGGCGCGGGATCGGCAGAGCGGGCCACGACCCGATCGGCATTGCGCGACTTTCCGGGTGCCAGAAGCAAAGCCATCGGCCCGGGCAGGGGTGCCAGGGCAAAGGCCGCGACACAATCGGGGCAGACGTGGTGCGGCCCAACGGGCGCGCCCGTGGCATCCACCGCCACCAATGCAGTGCCACCGCTCAGGCACAGTTCGGTGAATCCAGCCACGCCCGGCGCGTGCCGCGCAGACGCCATCGTCCCGCCGGTCAGGACAAGCGCCAGACACAAAAGCGCGTGGATCAGGGGGCGCAACCGCAGCATGGCACCGTGTTAGCCGCCACGCCCGCGCATGCACAGGCGACAAAACGCATCAGCCCCGCCGGGTCGGGCGGGGCTGCAACATCCGTGGTGCACCCGGTTGGCCGGACGCATGTCCGATCAGGCTGCGGCCGAAGCGGCCTTGGCGATCTCGCGCTTGATCTTCAGCGCGGCGGGCGACAGTTCGTCGTCCTTGGCCTTGGCCAGGAACGCGTCCAGACCGCCCCGGTGGTCGACCGTGCGCAGCGCCGCCGAGGTCACGCGCAGCTTGAACGACCGGCCCAGCGTGTCCGAGATCATCGTGACCTCGTTCAGGTTGGGCAGCCAGCGGCGGCGGGTCTTGTTGTTGGCGTGGCTGACACTGTTGCCCGTCATCGGGCCCTTGCCAGTCAGTTCGCAGCGGCGCGACATGGCCTTGCTCCTTCGGGTTCTCGTTCACGTCCGGGACGCATGCCCCGGGGGCACCCCGCATGGGCGCCGGAATCTCAGGCGCGCCGGATAGCCGCGCAGGGCGACAGCGTCAAGCGGGAAACGCCACCCTGGATCGGGGCGGGCGGTCGATCCACGCCGACGGGAAACCTGTCCCCGGAAAAGCGGAAGGGCCGCCCGGATGGTCCGGACGGCCCTTCGTCACTCAGGCGTGACCGTCTCAGGCCAGCGCGAGGTTGATCGCGCTTTCGCGGCCGTCACGGCCGGATTCGATGTCGAAGGTCACCTTCTGGCCGTCATCGAGGCCACGGATGCCCGAACGCTCCAGCGCCGAGATGTGCACGAAAACGTCCTTGCGGCCGCCTTCGGGCTCGATGAAGCCGAAACCCTTGGTTGCGTTGA
>CAYYOE010000416.1:0-2901 GCA_964473055.1 uncultured Rhodobacterales bacterium
TCGCGGTGGGCTGCACCTACAAGTATCTCAACGGCGGGCCCGGCGCGCCGGCCTTCATCTATGTCCGCCCCGACCTTGCCGACACCATCGAGCCCGCACTGGCGGGCTGGCTGGGACATGCCGAACCCTTCGCCTTCGACCTTGCCTATCGCCCGGCGCCAGGGGTGGAGCGGATGCGCGTCGGCACGCCGCCCGTGCTGCAACTCACCGCGCTCGAGGCCGCGCTCGAGGTTTGGGAGGGCGTCGACATGGTCGATCTGCGCGCCGCCTCCATCGCCCTGTCCGAGACCTTCATCCGCGAGGTGGAGGCCCGCTGTCCGGAGCTGACGCTGGCCAGCCCCCGCGACGCGGCCCTGCGCGGCAGCCAGGTCTCGTTCCGCTTCGAGCACGGCTATGCCGCGATGCAGGCGCTGATCGCCCATGACGTGATCGGCGATTTCCGCGCGCCCGACATCATGCGCTTCGGCTTCACACCGCTTTATCTGGCCGAAAGCGATGTGGTCTGCGCCTCCGCCACCATCGAGGAAGTGATCAAGGATCGCCTCTGGGATCGGCCCGAGTACAGAGCGCGGCAGCGCGTGACCTAACTGGCTGCGCGCAGGGCGGCACGGTCCGGTTGCGCGACGACGCCATCGTCGAACAGCCGCGCAATCTCGCCCTCGGGCAGGCGGGCGACGTCGGCAAGGACGGCTTCGGTGTGTTGGCCCAGGAGGGGTGCAGGGACGGCAGCTTCACGCGAAATGTCCGCGAAAGTGAAGGGCGTCCCTGGGCTGA
Organism: uncultured Rhodobacterales bacterium; assembly: GCA_964473055.1. GTDB lineage: Bacteria > Pseudomonadota > Alphaproteobacteria > Rhodobacterales > Rhodobacteraceae > UBA996. The sequence goes on from CAYYOE010000416.1 coordinate 775, forward strand.
GGTAACGGCCGAGGCCGGGCTGGTTGACCTCGGTGAAGATCGGGTTGTCCGCCGACAGGTCGGGGTCTTCCTCGATGGCTTGGGCAAAGGTCCGGAATTCCGACCATGTGATGCCGGACCCGTCGAAGGTCTCGGCGAAATCCGCGACGCTGCGGGTCTTGAACCACGGTTCCAGCACCGCGGTGATCGCGTGGCGCGCTTGCCAGCGCGCGCCCTCGTCGCGGAAATCTGCGCCAAGCGCCCGGGCAAGCGCGTCCATCGGTTCCGACAGGCCGGTGACCCTGAGCAGGTTCTGCCACTGCCGCGCGGTCAGGCCGATGACCATCACGCGCCGCCCGTCGGCGCAGAGGAAATCCTGCCCATAGGCGCCATAAAGGCTGTTGCCGGCCTTGCCGCGTGTCGTGCCGGTCAACGCGTGTTCCGCAATGATCCCCAGATGGCCGAGCATGGCGGCGGCCACGTCCTTGAGCGTCAGGTCGACGGCTTGGCCTTCGCCACGGCGCAGCCGGTGGCGTTCGGCGGCGAGAAGCCCCGACACGACAAGCCCGCCCGCGATGGCATCCCAGGCGGGCAGGGCATGGGCGACGGGCTCCTCCGACCCTTCCGGCCCGGTCGCCATGGGAAAGCCCACGGCGGGGTTGACGGTGTAATCGACCGCGGGCCGCCCGTGCCGGTCGCCGCGCAGGCTGACCGACACCAGATCGGGGCGGCGGGCGGCCAAGGTGGCGTGATCGGTCCAGCCCGGCGTGGCGAGATTGGTGATGAACAACCCCGCATCCTCGCCCGGCGCGCATATGATTTCCTGTGCGATTTCCTTGCCGCGTGGCGTCTTCACGTCGATCGCGATGGACCGTTTGCCCTTGTTCATGCCTGCCCAGAACAGGCTTTGCCCATTCGGCGCGACGGGCCAGCGCGTGGCATCCATGCCGCCCGTGGGCAGGTCGAAGCGGATGACGTCGGCCCCCATCTGCGCCAGCGTCATGCCCGCCAAAGGCACCGCCACGAAAGCGGAGGACTCGACGACCCGCATGCCTGCGAGAATGCCCATCAATCCCACTCCGCCCGCGCGGTCATGCCCAGATAGCCTTCGGGCGTCGCGGTGCCGAGGTCCATGGATTTGCCATTGGCCGACAGCTTGCCCTGCAGCCGCAGGTCATGGCTGTGGAACATCGGATGCACGCCCCGGAAGCTGAAGCGTTTGGGCGGGATGCCCGTGTGCCGCTTGGCGGTTTCCATCAGCATGATCGCCTGCATCGGGCCATGGGTGACAAGGGCGGGGTATTTCTCGACCTCCTGCGCATAAGGCAGGTCGTAATGGATGCGATGGGCGTTGTAGGTGGCGGCCGAGAACCGGAACAGCCGCGCCTCGTTGATTGCGACCGTCTCGTCGAAATCGGGGGTTTCCAGTTCCGGCAGGCGCTTGGGCGGCGTGAAGACCTCGGGAATGTGGAGGTAGACGATATCTTGCTCCTCCTCGACGAAGCTGCCGGTTTCGCCCTCGATCTGGTGGCCGACGGTGACGAAGACCATGTCGCCCGTGCCGCCTGTCTTGGCCTTGACCGAGCGGATCACCGACTTGCGCCGCAGCCGTTCCCCGATGCGCAAGCTGCCGTGAAAGGTCAGCGATCCCGCCGCCCACATCCGCCGCTTGAAGGCGAGGGGGGGCAGAAAATTGCCCAGTTCCGGGTGGCCATCCTGCCCCAGTTGCGCCAGCGGCACGAACTCGGGAAAGGCCGCCCAGTGCCAGAGCCGCGGCAGCAGCCCGCCGCGCCGCGTATCGCGGGGGAGTGACACGGGGTGGGATACCGCCGCGCTCATCATCCCCGCCAGTTCGGGCGTGAGACACCCCCAGCGTTCCTCGGTCCGGCCGACCCAATCCTCGGCCTCGCGCATCTGGGCCATGGGAAATGTCTCCAGCTTGGTCATGCTGCGACCTTCATACCCAGCATGCGCGCCACTGTCTCGCCCATCGACGACGGGTTGGGGGCGACCATGATGCCCGCATCTTGCAAGATCTCGACCTTTTCCTGCGCGCTTTCCCCGAATGCGCTGATGATCGCGCCGGCGTGCCCCATCTTGCGGCCCTTGGGGGCGGACAGGCCCGCGACATAGGCCGCGACGGGCTTG
>CAYYOE010000417.1:0-2889 GCA_964473055.1 uncultured Rhodobacterales bacterium
CGCCGCCCAGCGAGATGCGGATGAATTCGCGCCCCGTGGCCTTGGCGACGGATTTGCCCAGGCTGGTCTTGCCCACGCCCGGCGGGCCGACGAGGCACAGGATCGGCCCCTTCAGCTTGCGCGACCGCTGTTGCACGGCCAGATACTCGACGATCCGCTCCTTGACCTTTTCCAGCCCGTAATGGTCGTCATTCAGCACCTTCTCGGCGACCGTCACGTCCTTCTTGATCCGGCTGCGCACGCCCCATGGCACACCCAGAAGCCAGTCAAGGTAGTTGCGCACCACCGTCGCCTCGGCCGACATCGGCGACATCGACTTGAGCTTCTTCAGTTCCGCATCGGCCTTGTCGCGCGCCTCCTTCGACAGCTTGGTGGCCGCGATGCGCGCTTCCAGTTCCGCAACCTCGCCCTGGCCTTCCTCGCCCTCGCCCAGCTCGCGCTGGATCGCCTTCATCTGTTCGTTCAGATAGTATTCGCGCTGCGTGCGCTCCATCTGGCTCTTCACGCGGCTCTTGATCTTCTTTTCCACCTGCAGGACCGACATCTCGCCCTGCATGTGGCCGAAGACCTTTTCCAGCCGGGCGTCGACGGCCAGGGTTTCCAGCAGTTCCTGCTTCTGGCCCACCTCGATGCCCAGATGCCCGGCCACCAGGTCAGCCAGCTTGGCGGGCTCGCGCGTGTCGGCGACCGCGCCTACGGCTTCCTCGGGAATGTTCTTCTTGATCTTGGCGTACTTCTCGAATTCGTCGCCCACGGTGCGCAGCAACGCCTCGACCGAAGCCGGATCACCCGGCAATTCGGTCAGGGCCGCGGCGCGCGCCTCGAAGTAGCGATCGTTCTCGACGAATTCGGTGATGCGCACGCGCGACCGGCCTTCCACCAGCACCTTCACGGTGCCGTCGGGCAGCTTGAGCAGTTGCAGAACGTTGGCCAGCACGCCGACGCGATAGATCCCCTCGGGATCGGGTTCGTCCTGCCCGGCGTCGATCTGGCTGGCGAGCAGGATCTGGCGATCCTCCTGCATCACCTCTTCCAGCGCCCGCACGGATTTCTCGCGCCCGACAAACAGCGGCACGATCATGTGCGGGAAAACCACGATGTCGCGCAGGGGCAGCACCGGGTAGCTGGGCGAATGGGGTTCGGTCATTCCTAGTCCTTCCTCTGGCAGAGGGACCGGCCCCGTCATGCGGCAGCCCGATCCCCCCCTGGACGCCATATCTGGGGGCGCGGACGGGCGATTCAACCACGACCACGGTCGACGCCACCTTGCGCGCATCGCCGTCTGGCGGCAAGCGGGGAGTGCGGTGGAGTTTATCGAGGGCGCGCTTCCTCCTTTGGCCCTTCGGCAATCCGTGTCTCGACGGCCCGTTGTTCCCGTTCACGTCACAACGGGGCCGGATTCCTGCCCTGATCTGCGGCCACACCCTGCCCTGCTGGGGACCGTGGGCAGACAGGCAGGACACTGTGCAGCCCGCCATTCGAGGGGTCGCGATGTTCTTCATCCTGACACGCCTGTATCGCAACCGTCGCCGCCTTGCCGTTGCGGTGGCCCTGTCGATGCTTGCCGGGTTCCTGATGTATGCGCGCCACCCCGGCACGGCGCATGGCCTGCCGGTCGCCTGGACGACTGCCGCGCTCTATGCCGGGTTCGTCGGGGCCGCTGGCGTGCTGGTCTGCCTCTTCCTGCCGGCGATCCGCTTCACGATCGAGGTCTTTGCCCTGTCGCGCCTGATCTTCGCGGCGGGTGTCTGCGCCTATCCGGGTGTCGGGTTCGCAATCGCAACCGATCCTTTCCTCAACGCCACCGTGGTCGTTTCCGGCGGGATCGTGATCTGTATGCTGGGCTACTCGCAGCTATCGGCTCGGCTCTGGACCGCACGTCCCGGCGTCGAGACGATCCATCTGACCACGCGGATGGATGCCTTGTCAGCCTGGCGGGCCCTGCTGGCCACACCGCCTGATCTGGCGGCGCTCGATTACTCCGCAAAGGTTCCGGGCCCGGCCCGATGCCTGCACGACCTGCTCGGCGTGGCGCCGGACTTCGGGACACTGGATGCCGATGCCGCGGCCCGCGCCGGTCAGGCCGTCAGCGCCGATGGCCGGCGTCGCATCATGGTCGAGGATTTGGGCGACCGACGCCGGATCACCGTCACCGTGCGCCGCGATGCCCTGCCCCTGCAGGCCCGCCTTGCGCTCTGGCTCGACGATGCCGAGGCGCGCGCCTGCGACTTCGCGTTGCGCCGGGCACGTCCGGTCATCCTGCCGGCTGCCGTTCCCGCCTGAGACCCGCTATCGGGGGCGAACGCCCGGTCATCCGGCCCCCTGCCCGGCTATCCCCGGACGCTGAAGCCAGCGCACCATCGCATCCGTCACGGCCGGGTCCACGGGTTGTGCGATCTGGGCGGGATAGGTGTCGAACCCGGACGGTCCGTCGACCCGCCAAAGCAGATGGATGATCCCGGGCAGGATCATCGCATCGACCGAAGGATTCAGTCCGGCAATCCGGGCCGCATCTTCGGGGTCGCACTGGATGTCGGCCCCGTCGGGCAGCGCCAGCGTTCCGGCCAAGGACACTCTGCCACTGTCCGTTGTGATCGCCTCGACCCGCATCACACCGGCTCGATATCGCCCTCGGCGCGCATGGCGTGAAACCCGGCCTCCCATTCCGCGAACCGCCCCTGGGCGATGGCCTCGCGCATGCCCTGCATCATCTCCTGATAGTAGTGCAGGTTGTGCCAGGTCAGCAGCATCGACGCGATGATCTCGCCCGCGCGGACCACATGGTGCAGGTAAGCGCGGGAATAGCCCCGGCAGGCGGGACAGGTGCAGGCCTCGTCCAGCGGGCGGGGATCGTCGGCGTGGCGGGCGTTGCGCAGGTTGACCTGCCCG
>CAYYOE010000418.1:0-2884 GCA_964473055.1 uncultured Rhodobacterales bacterium
AGACGGTCGGCGACCGGGTGTTCTTTGCGGTGGACCAGTCGACGCTGTCGGACGAGGCGCGCCGCACCCTGACCAACCAGGCGATCTGGCTGATGGAAAACCGCGACTTCAACGCGATCATCGAAGGCCACGCCGACGAGCAGGGCACCCGCGAATACAACATTGCCCTGTCGGCCCGGCGGGCCAGCGCGGTGATCCAGTTCCTGTCGAGCCAGGGGATCGCGGCGAACCGTCTGCGGCCCGTGCCCTACGGCAAGGAACGGCCCATCGCAGTCTGTTCGACCGAGGAATGCTACCAGCAGAACCGCCGCGCGGTGACCGTTCTGACCCCGGCGGCAGGCAGCTGATGCGGGCGCTTGCGGTTGTCCTTTTGATCGGGATGGCGCTGCCCGCGGCGGCGCAGGACCGCGAGCGGACGCTGGCCGATATCCGGCAGGAACTGACCGTCCTGTCGGTGGAACTGCAGCGGCTCAACCGCGAACTGGTCACGACGGGCAGCCCGCAGGTTGCCCCGGTGCAGGGCGACCTGATCCGCCGGGTCGAGGCGATCGAGGCGGAACTGTCGCGCCTGACCGCCTCGACCGAGGCGCTTCAGGGCCGCATCGCCCGGATCGTCGCGGACGGCACCAACCAGGTGGACGACCTGCGGTTCCGCCTGTGCGAACTGACGCCGGACTGTTCGCTGGGATCGCTGCCGGAAACCGCGCCCTTGGGCGGCGAGGCCGCAGGCGGCAGCGCGACGGGCGGCGCGACGGCGGGTGGAGGGGCGGCCCCGGCGATCATCCCGGCCAACCCCGATGCGCCGCAACTGGCTGTGGGCGAACAGGCGGATTTCGACGCCGCACGCACGGCACTGGAGGCGGGCGATGCCGCCGGAGCAGCGGAACGGCTGGAACGCTTCGCCGACGCATACCCCGGCAGCCCGCTGGGGGCCGAAGCCGCGCTGTTGCGCGGGCAGGCCCTGGAAGCGTTGGGCCAGACCTCGGCGGCGGCGCGGGCCTATCTGGACAGCTTTTCCGGCACCCCCAACGGGCCGGTGGCGCCCATGGCGCTGCTGCGGCTGGGGCTGGCGCTCGATGCGCTGGGCCAGCGATCCGAAGCCTGCGTGACGCTGGGCGAGGTGGCGAACCGCTTTCCCGGCAGCGTCGAGACGGTCGAGGCGCAGGCGGCGCGCGCGCGGCTTGGCTGCAACTGATCCGGTCGCACGGGTCCGTGCGGTTGCCCCCGGCGGCGTGCTGGGGGTGGCGATTTCGGGGGGCGGGGATTCGGTTGCGTTGCTGCATGCCGCGGTTGCCGCGGGGCTGAATGTCGTTGCCGCGACGGTCGACCATCGCCTGCGGCCCGGGTCGCGCGCCGAAGCCGAGGGCGTGGCCGCCCTCTGCGCCCGGCTGGGCGTGCCGCACGATATCCTGACATGGGAAGGCGCGAGCCCGGCGACCGGCAACCTGCAGGGCGGCGCCCGGGCGGCCCGCTACGGGCTGCTGGCCGATTGGGCGAAAGCGCGGGGACTGGTCGCCGTGGCGGTGGGCCATACGCGCGACGATCAGGCGGAAACCGTAGTCATGGCACTGGCCCGCGCGGGCGGCGTCGATGCGCTGGCCGCGATGCCCGCGCGCTGGCAGATCGCAGGGGTGGTGTTCCTGCGGCCGTTTCTGGCGCTGTCTCGCGCCGACCTGCGGGACTGGCTGGCAGCGCGGGGCGAGGCCTGGGTCGAGGACCCGTCGAACACCGATCCCAGGTTCGAACGCGTGCGGGTGCGCCGGGCCATGGCGGCACTGGCCGAGGCCGGGGTCGGCCCCGCGGCGCTGGCCCGCACCGCCACGATCATGGCCGAGGTGCAGTCCGCGCTGGCCGTGCAGACCGAGGCCGCGATGCGCCTGGTCGTGCCCGATGGCCACGGGGTCACGTTGCCGCTGGACCAGTTGGCGGCGCTGCCCGCCGAGGTGCGGCGGCGCCTGCTGGCCGCCTGCCTGACCCGTGTCGCGGACCGCAGGGATGCCCCGCGCGGTGCGGCGCTGGCACGGCTGACCGAAAGGCTGCTGGCGGGGGGGGGCGGCACGCTGCACGGGTGCCGCGTGACAGTTCTTCGCGAATGGGTGGCGATTTTCCCCGAAACAACGGCGGGCAACGGCCCTGCGACCGAACAGCCGCATTGATCCCCGCCCCCAGATGTCTATCTATACGGCAACCGGAGCGCCCGTTCCGGCGAGATGAGGAGTTTCTTCTTGGGCAACGCGCGAAATATCGCCTTCTGGGTCGTTCTGTTCCTACTGGTCCTGGCGCTCTTCAATCTGTTCTCGGGCGGGCAGAGCACGATGTCCTCGCGCTCGATCAGTTTCTCGGAATTCGTGGCGGCCGTGGACCGGGGCGACGTGCAGCAGGTCACGCTGGATGGCGAGCGGATCACCTTCCGGGGCGGAGACAACCAGGAATATGTCACGATCCAGCCGCAGGGCGCCGATATCGTCGAACGCCTGATCGCCCGCGACGTCACCGTGAACGCGCGGCCGCAGCAGCAATCCGGCTTCACCACCGTCCTGATGACGTTCCTGCCCTTCCTGATCCTGATCGGCGTCTGGATCTACTTCATGAACCGGATGCAGGGCGGCGGGCGGGGCGGTGCGATGGGCTTTGGCAAGAGCCGCGCCAAGCTGCTGACCGAAAAGCATGGCCGCGTGACCTTCGATGACGTCGCCGGCATCGACGAGGCCAAGGACGAGCTCGAGGAAATCGTCGAATTCCTGCGCAATCCGCAGAAATTCAGCCGCCTCGGCGGCAAGATCCCCAAGGGTGCGTTGCTGGTAGGCCCCCCCGGCACCGGCAAGACGCTGCTCGCGCGCGCCATCGCGGGCGAAGCGGGCGTGCCCTTCTTCACCATCTCGGG
>CAYYOE010000419.1:0-2870 GCA_964473055.1 uncultured Rhodobacterales bacterium
CGCCGGAATACAACTACTCGATCCCGGGCGTGCTGAAGAACGCGATCGATTGGGCGTCGCGCCCCGGCTACAACTCGGTCTTCAAGGGCAAGCCCGTGTTTCTGGTCACCACCTCGGCGGGCGCGCTGGGGGGCGTGCGGGCGCAGGCGGCCGTCAAGCAGGTGATGACGGCGATGCTGGCCGATGTGCACCAGTGCCCCGAAGTCGCGGTGCCCCAGGCCGTGGCCAAGACGGTCGACGGCACCTTCGCCGATCAGGCGACACTGGATTTCACCGCGCCCCACCTCGACGCCTGGCTCGCGAAACTGGGCTGACGCACAGGGGGCTGTCTGCCCCCTGCGCCCTGCCGTCGGCAGGGCTACCCCCGAGGATACTTCGGCCATATCGAAGCCGGACAACGCGCTCTTCGATATGGTCAAAATATCCCGGGGGGCGGCGCGGCACGCGCCCGGGGGGCAGCGCCCCCCGCGCCGGTCAGACTGGCGGCAGGACGGTCAGGATCACAGGCGCGCAGCCCGCGATGCCGCCTTCGATCCGGTCGCCCGGCAGGACCGGGCCGACACCGGCGGGCGTGCCCGTCAGGATCAGATCGCCGGCCCGCAGGCCATAATAGCCCGACAGGTGCGCCAGGATGGCGGGTACATCGTGGATCATGTCGGACAGGCGCGCGTCCTGGCGCAGGGTGCCGTTCTGCGTCAGGTGGATGCGTTGCGGACCGACCGCCCCGAAGGCCGCCGCGGGTGTGAGGGCGCTGACCACACAGGACCCTTCGACGTCCTTTCCCAGGTCCCAGGGGCGCTGTTTCAGGCGCTCGCGGATCTGCAGGTCGCGCCGTGTCATGTCCAGCGCGCCGGCATAGCCGAACACCGCCCCCCCATCGCCGAGCGCCACGGCCAGTTCCATCTCGAAGTGGTAGTCGGACGTGCCGGGCGGATAGGGCACGGTCGCGGGGGACAGGACCGCGTGCAGCGCGGACTTGGTGAAGTAGAACGGCGCGGCGCGGTCCACCTCCTGGCCCATCTCCCTGGCGTGTTCGGCATAGTTGCGGCCGACGCAGAAGATCCGTCCAAGGGGCCAGACCATGTCCGTTTCCGCGACGGGTATCAGCGGCAGCACCGGGGCGGGGTGGGTCAGTTCGGGCATACGGGCACCTTCTGCTTGCGGCGCAATCTCCCTGCCCTGTCCGGCCCGGGACCGCAACCGCCCTTAGCCCGTCGGTCCGTCCGGGTCGTCGGGCCAGTTCAGGATCAGGACCCAGGCGGCATAGGCGCCAATGGCACCGAAGATCACCCCCCAGAAAGGGGCGCCCTGCGAGAATTCGAACCCCGCCCAGGCCCAGGGCAAAAGGACGATCACGACGCGTCGCCATTTCGGGCGGTAGAACGGATGACGGGGATCGATCAACATGGCGTTAGGCTGGCACGAGGCAGGTCTTGCGCACAAGACATCGCGGCGGCGCAAGGCGCACTGTCCGGCAAGGCAGCGGGTTGCGCGCCTTGTCGTCCTGTACCGCCTCGATCATGCGCCGACCGCCGGTGCCGCCGGCACGGACATTGGGTTCCGAGCAGAAGCGGGTCACGCCGTCGTCCCGTCCTGTACGGCAAGTTCGGCATCGACGCGGGAGGCATCCCAGACACCGCAAAGCCGGGCGAAGTTGTCCGCGATCGCGGCGGTGGCGGCGGTGGCGTCCAGGTCTCCGGCGAGGAACGCGCGCGCCGCATCGGCCCAGATGGTGCGGCCCACGGCGAACCCCTTGACCAGTGGTTGCCGCGCGGCGAGGCGGAAGCTTTCGGCCAACGCGTCCTCGCCCGCGCCAAGGCCCAGCACCACGATGCCGCGCGTGCGGGGATCGTGGTGCTCGATTGCGGCGACGGCAGCATCCCATCCGGCGGCAGTCGTCATCGGTTCCAGCTTCCACCAGTCGGGGAATATCCCCGCGGTGTAGAAGCGGTCGATCACCCGGGCCACGGTGTCGTCCGTCGTGGGGCCGACCCTGGACGGGATGACTTCCAGCAGGAATTCCAGCCGGTTGCGGCGGGCGGCCTGAAACAGGCGCGTGACGGTGGCGATCTGGGATTCCCACATCGTGGCCTCGTCGTCGGGGTGGCAGAAGCACAGCGCCTTGACGACATGTTCAAGGGGCCATTCCGCCAGCCCGCCGAAATCGGGGCCGATCTCGGGCTCGACGGCCAACGGGCGCGACCCCGGCCATTCCACCGGGCGCCCGATCCACAGGCCCGTGCCCGCTGCACGGTGCAATGCGCGGCGCCCGAGGCGCGAATCGCACAGGATGCCGTAGCCCGCGCGCCCGTCGGCGACCGACAGGGCCGCCTCAAGGCAGGCGTCCTTGAAGGCCGCGATCCGGTCGGGTGTGGCGCCCGGAAGGTCCTGCAATTGCGACCGGTGGTCGAAGGCCATCACCCGCATGACCGGCCAGTCGCCGCGGCGGTTGGTGGCCCAGTGGACCTGTTCCAGTTCGGCATCGTTGCGCAGGTCGGGTCGGACCACGCCGCGGTTCAGGAAGAACCGCAGTTCTTCCCAACTGGGATAGGCGGGGGCGCAGCCGTGGCGCGAGACGGCAAAGGCGCCGCAGGCATTGGCGTATTGCAGTGCCACGGGCCAGGGTTCGTCGTCGAGCCAGCCCCGGAGCAGCCCGGACATGAATCCGTCGCCCGCGCCCAGCACGTTGAACACCTCGATCGGGAAACCCGGACCGGCCTGCCCCTGGTCGAGGCTGGCGGGAATCGCGCCAGTGAAGGCGGCCGCACCCATCGGGCCGCGCTTGCAGACGAGGGTAGCGGGCGTCAGCGCCCGCACGGCGCGCAGGGCGGCCATCGTGTCGGTGGTGCCGCCCGCGATGTGGAATTCCT
>CAYYOE010000420.1:0-2865 GCA_964473055.1 uncultured Rhodobacterales bacterium
CGCGCCTCGGCCGGGGTTTCATCCGGCAGGGTCGAGATCAGGGGCTGCGACGGTTGCGGCTGGGGTACCGGGTTTGCGGTGGCCTGCGGCAGGGGCTGCGGCGTTGCGCCAAGGGTCGCCCCGGTGGGCCAGAACTGGCTGCGGTAGGTCTGCGCCGTCGTCAGGTAGCTGTCGCCCGGGATCTGGCCGGACAGGCGCAGGTCCGACAGGCGCCGCTGCGCGTCCTCGGCGGAATAGGGGCCGAGCGCGATGGCATACCACCCCGAAGGCAACTGGAACCCCGCCACGTCCGGAAGGCTCGTCCCCCAGGCGCGGGCGCGGTCTTCGGCCTGCACGAGGGTCGGCAACGCCTCGATCTGCACGAAGCTTTGCGCCTGTGCCGGGCGCGAGGCAGCGCCCAGCAGGATGACAGTCACCAGAAGGGCGCCAAACGCCCGGCCAAGAGCAAACCAAACCATGTCACATCCGTTCCGAACTGATTTCGGTCGACCATAGGCGATGCCGCGCGCGCCTGCATCCCCCTTGCCACCCCGCGCGATTGACCACCCACGGGGTGTTGCCTAAGGAGAACGCGCCCCGCACCCGTGGCCCGCAACCGAGGTCCGTCCATGGCCGACATCACGACGCCCCGCAGCTTTCAGGAGATCATCCTGAGGCTTCAGACCTACTGGGCGGCCCAGGGCTGCGCGGTGCTGCAACCCTACGACATGGAAGTCGGCGCGGGGACGTTCCACCCGGCGACCACGCTGCGCGCGCTGGGGTCACGCCCCTGGGCGGCCGCCTATGTCCAGCCCTCGCGTCGCCCGACCGACGGGCGCTATGGCGAGAACCCGAACCGCCTGCAGCACTATTACCAGTTCCAGGTCATCATCAAACCCAGCCCGCCCGACCTGCAGGAACTCTATCTCGGTTCGCTCGCCGCCATCGGACTGGACCCGTCCCTGCACGACATCCGCTTTGTCGAGGATGACTGGGAAAGCCCCACACTGGGCGCCTGGGGCCTGGGGTGGGAGGTCTGGTGCGACGGGATGGAAGTGTCGCAGTTCACCTATTTCCAGCAGGTCGGCGGCCACGACTGCCGCCCGGTGTCGGGCGAACTGACCTACGGGCTGGAACGGCTGGCGATGTACGTCCTGGGCGTGGACCACGTCATGGACATGCCCTTCAACGATCCGCAGGCACCGATTCCGCTGACCTATGGCGACATCTTCCGCCAGACCGAGGAAGAATACAGCCGCCACAACTTCGAGGGCGCGGACACGGCCAAGCTGCTGGGCGACTTCGAGCGCGCCGAGGCCGAGTGCCAGCGGCTGCTGGCGGCAGACCCCGACCATGCGGCGTCGGCCAGGCGCATCGTCATGGTGCACCCGGCCTATGACCAGTGCATCAAGGCCAGCCACCTGTTCAACCTGCTCGACGCGCGGGGCGTCATCAGCGTCACTGAACGGCAGGCCTACATCGGCCGCGTCCGGGCGCTGGCCAAGGCCTGCGCCGATGCCTTCGTGACGACGCCTGCTGCAGGGTCCGGCCCAAGCGCGGACGCGGCATGAAGGGCCGCACCGTCGGGCTGATCCTGATCGGCTGCGGCCTGATCGCCGGGGTGGCGATGGTCTGGCTGCAACTCTTCGCCTTCTACGACCGGCCCGGCCCGGTGCCGATGACGCTGACCCGGATCGACGGCGCGGTGGTCGAGATCCCGGCGGAAGCCATGGACACGATCGACAGCGAAAGCTCGCCCATCCGGTTCCGCGCCTGCTTCACCTCGCCCCTGACCGTCACCCAACTGGCCGACCTGTATGAGCCGTTCCCCGACCCCGAACCGCTGGTGGCGCCCTTCTGGTTCCCCTGCTTCGACGCCCCCGGCATCGCTGCGCTGCTGGAGGTTGGGGCCGCCACCGCCTTCCTGTCGGAAAAGAACATCCGCTTCGGCGTGGACCGGGTCGTGGCCGTGGCCGACGATGGCCGCGCCTGGGCCTGGCACCAGTTGAACAACTGCGGCCGCACGGCCTATGACGGCTCGCCCCTGGGCGAGGCCTGCCCAGCCCGCGAATAGCGCGCTCGACCCGCGCGAAAGGACGCTCCCATGCCCGACCTGCTGATCGAACTCTTCTCCGAGGAAATCCCCGCGCGGATGCAGGCGAAAGCCGCCGAGGACCTGAAGCGGCTGATGACCGACGGTCTGGTGGCAGCGGGGCTGACCTATGCGGGCGCCGTGGCCCATGCCACGCCGCGCAGGCTTGCCCTGCATGTCGAGGGGCTGGTGGGCGAATCGCCCACCCTGCGCGAGGAGCGCAAAGGCCCGCGCACGGATGCCCCCGACGCGGCCATCGAGGGGTTCCTGCGGTCCACCGGCCTGACCCGCGACCAGCTTGTAGTGCGCGAGGCGGGCAAGGCACAGGTCTACTTCGCCGTGGTCGAAAAGCCCGGCCGCCCTGCGTCCGAGATCGTCGCCGAGGTGCTGGAGGCGGCCGTGCGCGCCTTTCCCTGGCCGAAGTCCATGCGCTGGGGATCGGGCACCCTGCGCTGGGTCCGCCCCCTGCGGCGCATCCTGTGCCTGCTGTCGGATGAAGCGGGCGCGAGCGTTGTCCCCCTGACTATCGACGGCATCACGGCAGGCGACTTGACCGAGGGGCATCGCTTTCTCGCCCCCGCGCCCTTTCGCGTGACGGGGTTCGCCGACTACGCGACCAAGCTGAAGCGCGCCCATGTGGTGCTGGATGCCGCGGAGCGCGCTGCCCACATCCGGGCCGACGCGGAAAGCGCGGCCTTTGCGCAAGGGCTGGAACTGGTCGAGGACAAGGCCCTGCTGGCCGAGGTCGCGGGGCTGGTGGAATGGCCCGTGGTCCTGATGGGCGACATCGGGGC
>CAYYOE010000421.1:0-2862 GCA_964473055.1 uncultured Rhodobacterales bacterium
TGGTGGTCGGTGGTGGTGGTGCACCCCGACAGCATGAGTTCCGCCAGCGCCAGCCGCATCCCCGCCGCCATATCCTCGGGCGTCAGCTTCGCCCAGACGGGATAGAGCGCCTGCAGCCAGGGGAACAGTTCCCGGTTCAGCGCGGGCGGGAAGGCGCGGGTCAGGGTCTGGTAGAAGTGGTGGTGCGTGTTGATGAGGCCGGGGATGACAACGTGGGCGGACATGTCCACGCTTTCGTCCACCGGGGTGGACGGGGTGGCGCCGGGGGGCACCAGTTCGGCGATCCGATCGCCGTCGATGACCAGCCCGCCCCCCGCATTGTCAGCGAGGATTGCGAGGGGGGTCTTCAGCCAGACGCGCCCGGTCATGCCCCGCCCGTCCAGAAGCCGTGGTGCACCACGGCGCTTTCGTCGGACAGGAGCGGTCCGAGGACCGTGACACGCCGCTGCCCGGCGGCGAAGATGGTGGTGCAGGGCAGGTCCATCGTCAGGTTCTCGGGGTCCGGCCCGATCAGGTCCTTCAGTTCCCGCTCGCTCATCCCGTGCACCACGCGGCCCACCCCCGCCCAATAGACCGAGCCTGCGCACATCGCGCAGGGCTCGGCCGAGGTGTACATCGTGCAGGTGGCCAGGAAGTCCGCGTCATACAGCTTCGATGCCTCGGTCATCAGATTGCGTTCCGCATGCCCCGTCCGGTCGCCTTCGCTGCCGCAGGTGTTCATCGCCTCCAGAAGGACGCGGCCATCCGGCCCCGCCAAGAGTGCGCCGAACGGATGGTCCCCCCGGTCGCGCGACGCGCGCGCCAGGTCGATGGTACGGCGCAAGAGGGCAAGATCGGTCTCGGTCGGCGTGTCGGCCATGGCGTGTCTTCTCCCAGGTTCCCGCAAGACTCAGGCACGGGCAGCCGCCGCCGCAAAGGCAACAGCCGGGAACATGGCGCCCCCCGATCTTCCGACAACGCCCAGTTTGCGGGCAGAAAACCATGATTTCCGACCGATTGCGCGCCGTTTTCCGTCGCAAGGCCAGCCGCAGACGGTTTTCGCTGCACCTGCACAGGCCCTGCGACGCAGCCTGACCCTGTCGCAGGTAGAAGCGGTCAGGGCACGATGCTCGGGACATTGCCAGCGGCGGGTTCACTTTTGCCCGGGCTTGCCCATGACCGCTGACGACCCTCGCGCCGATATCCAGTCACCCCGTGCTCTGCCCGTGCGGGCGGCCCGATGGCCGCACCCGTCGCCCACGAAAGGAATGTCCATGTCCCGACCCAACGTCTCGCGCCTGCTTGCCTCTGCCGTCCTTGCCACGGCCCTCTCCGCCGCCCCGGCCCTAGCTGCCGACAAGGTCACCTTCCAGCTCGACTGGCTGCCCGGCGGCGACAAGGCGCCCATCTTCGTCTGCGTCCACAGCGGCATCTGCGCCGAACACGGGCTGGACGTGACGATCAACCCCGGCCGCGGGTCGTCCGAGGCGATCACCTTCCTGTCCACCGGCCAGTCCGACATCGGAACCGGCGGGATCGAGGCGGTGATGGCCGCCGTTGCGCGCGAAAACGCGCCGGTCAAGGTCGTGTCGTCGATCTACACCCGCGCGCCGCACGCCTTCTACACGCTGAAATCCTCGGGCATCGACACACTGGAAGCCGTGCGCGGCCACGAGGTTGTCACTTCGCCCTTCACCTCGTCCAACGTGTTCCTGCCGCTGGTTCTGGCCGAGATGGGCATGTCTGAGGACGACATCACGTTGACCAAGGCCGATCCCGGCGCGCTCGGCCCGATGCTGATGACAGGCGCGGCCGACGTGATGATCGCCTGGATGACCGACGTCACCCGCTACACCAACCAGGCAAAGGAAGCGGGGCACGAGCTGAACATCATGCCGTGGTCGACCGGGGGCCTCGACCTTTATGGCCTCGTCCTGATCGCGTCCGACACGTTCATGGAGGAACGCCCCGAGGTTGCGCAGCGCTTTGTCGACGCCTACCGCGCGTCGGTGAAGTTCACTTACGAGAACCCGGAACTGGCCGCCGAATCCGTCGTGGCGATGGTGCCCGAGCTGCAGATGGAAAACGTGGTGGGGTCGGTGAAGGACATGCTGGTGCTGGCCTTCAACGAAGTGACCGAGGCCGATGGACAGGGCGCGCTGACTCCGGCCCGGCTGGCGCAGACCTGGGAATGGGTATCCAAGGCCCAGGACCTGCCGATGGACGCGCTCGACCCCGAATCGATCGTGGATCGCCGCTTCCTGTCAGGCATGTGATCGGGATGGAGGCACGCGACCCCGCCAGCATCCGCTTTGCCGGTGTCGGACAGGTGTTCGACACCGACAGCGGCCCGCTGGAAGCGCTGCGCGGCGTGGACTTTGCCGTGAACCGCCACGAATTCGTAGCGGTTCTCGGCCCGTCGGGCTGCGGCAAGTCCACGCTTCTGCGCATCATCGCGGGGTTGCTGACCCCAACCACCGGCACGGTCGAGGTGTTCGGCGTGCCGGTCACGCGCCCGCGCGACGACATCGGGATCGTGTTCCAGAAGCCGACGCTCTTGCCCTGGGCCAGCGTCGAGGACAACGTGGTGTTCCCCGCCCGGCACAAGACCGGGCGGGTCACATCGGCCGACCGCGACCGCGCGCGGACGATCCTGGACACCGTCGGGCTGAAGGGGTTCGAGCGCCGCCTGCCCGACGAATTGTCGGGCGGCATGCAGCAGCGCGTGGGCATCGCCCGCGCATTGTTCATGGACCCCGACATCCTGCTGATGGACGAGCCATTTTCCGCGCTCGACGCCCTGACCCGCGAGGAGATGGGGTTCGAACTGCTGCGCATCTGGGAAGCGCGGCCCAAGACCGTGCTGTTCATCACCCATTCGAT
>CAYYOE010000422.1:0-2861 GCA_964473055.1 uncultured Rhodobacterales bacterium
ATCTCGCGGTGGAGCTTCTGAGGGCGGTTGGCCCAGAAATGCCGCCGCCAACCGCTGTCCGCACCAGTTCTCGCGTAGGCGGAGCCAGCGCTTGTGCATCTCGCGCGCCCTCGGTGAACCCCGCCCTGATCGTCGCGGACGAGCCGGTCTCAACGCTGGAGATATCGGTGGCGCGGCAGGTGGCCGCCCAAATGCAGATCTTCGGGCGCGCGACGGTCTGTCATTTCTGTGCATCAACCAAGATCCCACCACGGTCGATCGCGCCAGGCAGCGCGTGGTAACGATGCAAGCGTGCCGGATCACGGAGACCGGCACCAAGGCACCGGTTCTGACGAACCCTGTGCCCCCCACGGCGGCGCCCTTGCTGCTGTCTACCGGGCAGTCGCCTGCACGGTCCCCGCTGGTCGAGATCGCACCGGGCCTATGTCGTCGAAGCCTCCGAAGCCGGCATGGCACGTCCGAGGGCATCCTCACAGGTCGCCCGCGACCCGATGATGACCGCAGGCAAAAGCACCGTCCGCGGTCAGCCGGGAACGAGAAGCGGATTGCTCCAGGCGCGCCGCCCCGCCGCATCGACGGCCACCAGCCGCGCCCAGCCGCCGCGGAACCGCGCGATGTCCACCTCTGCCGCGGTCATTGACCGGCCCGAGACGGTGGTCGCCAGCGCGCGCGGCCCAACCAGAATCACCCGGTCCACCGCCGACATCGTCACGCGCAGCGTATCACCGTCGATCTCGATCCCGTGCAGGTCCGGCCCCTGCGAGGCATAGAACGCCCCGGCCTTCAGTGCGGAAAGCAACGCCTCGGGCGTCGGCACCTCTGCGCGGACCATGACCCATCCGCCGAAGGCATCGGCGTTGCTGTCCACCGGATCGCGGAAATGCGCATCGTCCGTGGCGATCGCCAGCAGCGACCCGCCGTCCAGCAGCACCTCGTCCAGAAGCGCGCTGCCATCGGGGCGGTCGGCCAGCACGGCGCAGGTATGGTTGTAGACCTCGACAGCATGGGCCGCGTCCAGCGCGCGCGCGTCTGCAAGCGTCACGCCATACCACTGCGGATGGGCGATGGCGACGAAGGCGCCTGCCCCTCTGGCCCGCCGCGCAAGCTCCGGCCCTGTCTCGCCCGCGGTCGTGGGCGCAAAACCGGCGGGCAGGCCCACGGCCAGGATGTGCCAGATCTCCCCGTTAGCCAATGCCGGGGCATGCAGTTCCGCGCCCAGGATGGTGGTGAACCCCTCGGCCCGGAACCCGGTCGTGTCGGTGATCGGGTACCCGAACTGTTCCAGGAAATGGTCTGACTGGCAGTAGAAGTCGTAGCCCCGCGCACGATAGCGGCGCGCGACCTCTTCCGGGGGCAGTGCGCCATCCGACCCGGTGGAATGGCAATGCAGGTTGCCGCGCCAGAAGCGGCCGGGTAGGTCAAAGGGGGGCACGCGCATGGGGATCGTCCTTGGCTGGGAAAGGCAGGGACCGCGACGGTCAGGCGACGGTCAGCGGCAGAGGGTGGGGCAAAGCCATGGTAGGCGGCGGCGACTCGGCCCCGGCGGAAGCGGCCAGCAGTTGTCGCGTGTAGGGGTGCACTGGGTGGGCCAGCACCGTGTCGCGCGGGCCGAATTCGCGTAACGCGCCCTTTTCGAGCACGGCGACCAGATGCGCCACGCGTGCGATCACGGCCAGATCGTGCGAGATGAACAGGCTGGTCATGCCCCGGTCGCGCTGGAGCTTCTGGAACAGCGACAGGACCGACGCCTGGATGGTCACGTCAAGGGCCGATGTCACCTCGTCGCAGATCACCAGGTCGGGCTCGGCCGCCAGAGCGCGGGCAAGGCCCACGCGCTGCTGCTGGCCACCTGACAGTTGTCGGGGGCGCCGGGCGAGGTAGTCTGACCCGAGTTCCATCTCACCCAGAAGATCGCCTGCGCGTGCCCGGGCGGCGGCGGCGGTCAGCCCGCCATACAGGCGCAGGGGGCGCGATAGGATCTCGCCCACTGTCTGGGTCGGGTTCAGCGAGGCGAGCGGGTCCTGGAACACCAGCTGGATACGGCGGCGATGGTCGGGGCTGCGCGTGCGGGCGTGGCCCGCCACCGTTTCGCCCCCGAGCGCGATGCGCCCCTCATGGCCGCCGATCGCCCCGGCGATCAGTGCGGCCAGCGTGGACTTGCCAGACCCGCTTTCGCCCACCACGCCCAGCGTCTGCCCGCGCGGAAGGGTCAGGCCGATCCCATCCAGCGCCAGCGGCCCGGTGCGCTGGCGCCAGGGCAACAGTCCCCCGGGCGACCGATAGGCAAAGCGCACATCGTTCAGCGCAAGATGGGCCGGTCCGGCGATGACGGCGCCAGTGTCCGGGCCGGGGGCATCGAGCCGGGGGATCGCGGCCACCAGGCTGCGTGCATAGTCGCTGCGCGGGCGGGCAAAGACCTGCGCGGTCGGACCATCCTCGACCACATGGCCGTCGCGCATCACCACGGCGCGCGTGCAGAGGCGACGGATCACGTTCAGGTCGTGGCTGACATAGACCAGCGTCGCATCCAGCCGCTGGCGCAGGTCGTCCACCAGCGCCAGCACCCGCGCCTCGACCGTCTTGTCCAGCGCCGTGGTCGGCTCATCCAGCACGATCAGTTCCGGCCGACCCACCAGCGCCGCGGCAATCACCACCCGCTGACGCTGCCCGCCCGAAATCTCGTGCGGATAGCGGTGGAACAGCGTGGCCGGGTCGGGCAGCCCAGTCTCGGCCATCAGGTCGCGGGCGCGGTCGCGCGCCGCGGCCGGGGCCAGGCCCGCGTGCCGGCGCAGCAGTTCGGACAACTGCGCACCTACGGTCATGTGCGGGGTCAGCGAGGACAGCGGGTTCTGCGGCACCAT
>CAYYOE010000423.1:0-2857 GCA_964473055.1 uncultured Rhodobacterales bacterium
CGGAACTTGGCCAGTTGCTTGGCCGCGAAGGCCGGGCTCGACGGGGCCGCATAGCCCCCCGTTGCCGCCCCGTCGGGCAGCTCGCTGGCGTCGAACTCCAGGAACACGAACTCCGCGCCCATCGATTCGATCTGCTCGGCCACTTCGGGGCGCACGTCGAAGGCATAGGTGATCGCGCCCAGCGACACCGACGCACCGATCGCGGCAAGTCCGGCCACGCCGGCGCCCACCACCAGCACCTTCGCGGGCGGGATCTTGCCCGCCGCCGTCACCTGCCCCGTGAAGAACCGGCCAAAGTTGTTCGCCGCCTCGATCACCGCGCGATAGCCCGCAAGGTTCGCCATCGACGACAGCGCGTCCATCTTCTGCGCGCGGCTGATGCGCGGCACCATGTCCATGGCGATGACGGTTGCACCCTGCTTCTGGCACAGCTCCATCAGTTCGGTGTTCTGCGCCGGCCAGAAGAACGAGATCAGCGTCTGCCCGGCGGTCAGGCGCTTGGCTTCCGCCGTTTCCGGCGGGCGCACCTTGATCACGACATCGACCGCCTTCCACAGCGCCGCCGCAGTCTTGACCACCTCGATGCCCGCAGCCTCGTACAAGGCGTCCGAGAACCCGGCCGCCTCGCCCGCGCCCTTTTCGACAAAGCACTGGTGGCCCAGTTTCTGCAATTGCAGTGCCGAGTCCGGGGTCAGGGCCACGCGGTTCTCGCCTGGGGTCACCTCTTTCGGGGCGCCGATCTTCATGGGGCTGTCCCTCCCTCGCAAAGCCAAGGCGCAACCTAGGCGGCGCGCAGCCGGTTTCCTTTAACGGGCGCAACATTCTTGCACAAGGGACCCTCGGAGGGTGCGTTCGTTCCGGTCAGACCCAACGCCGCGTGCGCGCGGCCCAGGCATCGAACGCCGGGCCGAAGGCGCGGCGCAGACGGTCCTCCTCCGGCTTGATGAAGCGGTCGGTGATGACCCAGACGAACAACGGCACAAGCCCCAGCGCCAGCATCCCGTCGAATCGGAAGGCAAGGCCCAGAAGGATCAGGGCATCGCCCAGATAGATCGGGTTGCGGCTGCGCGCGAAGACCCCTGTGGTGACCAGAGCCGATGGCTCCAGATGGGGAATCACCGTCGTCCGCGCCTTGGACATGGCAAGGCCCGCCATGACGATCAGCAGCACCCCGCCCCCGATCAGCAGGCCGCCAGCCAGTTGCGCGACCGGGCCTGCCCCGAAGCGCGGGCCAAGGCCCGCCAGCCCCCAGGCCGCCAGTGCAAACAGCCCGAGCCAAACCGGCGGGATGTCGACCCACTTCCAAAGCGGCACCTTGCGCATTCGCCCCACCCTGCCTTTCGACAAAGGCGTGACAGCCGAAATTCACCGCAGTCAAGCCCCGCGGCGGCGTCCAGCCGCGATGCCAAGGTCGCGCACTTGCGTTCGCCGGGTCAGGGGGCAGGAACGCTGGCCGCCGCCAGCCATTCGTCCACCGCCTGACCAAGCTTTGCCCAGTTGGTGTATTCCTTGTCGTGCCCGGGGTGCACCGTCTCGTCCTTGGTCGAGGCGATCCAGCGCATCGCCCAGTAACGGAAGAAGTCGTACTCGCGGAACCGGAAGGCCCCCGCGACATGTTCGGTCCGACCGGGAATCCAGCCGGTCTCTGCCTCGAAGGCGCGCACACAGTTGCGCAGCCCTTCCCAGTCGTCCGCATCGTCCCCCGCGGCCGACAGCGACACCGACAGGAACAGCGTGGGCAAACTTGCCAATGCACCGGCTTGCGCCGTGGTCCAGTCGACAAAGGGCTGCTGGTAGCGACCGGCATGGACCGATGCCGCAAGGATGGCCGCCTCGAAGGCGGCGGGAGTCAGGTCGGTGGCATCGCTGGCCGCGATCATCTCGGCGGCATGGCCAGCCGCAACAAGCTGATCGAACACCCGCCGCGCGACCTTGCGCGTCTGGCCTTCCGTCGTGGCGTAGAGGATGAGGATCTTCATCGAGGTCTCCCTTCCCGGCGATCCTAGGCCCTGCAGAAAGACCCTTCCTTGACCCCTGTCAACTTGGCGTGACAGTGCGGCCCCGGGCACAGGTGCTCAGGCGCTTCGGCGCAGCGACGCGGCCGGGCTGCGCCGTGTATCGGCCCAGGCGGCCGCGGCCTTGCCGAAGGCTTGAAACAGCGGGCGCGACACGGGGTCCAGTGCCGCGTTCCATTCCGGGTGCCACTGAACGCCCAGGGCAAACCCCGGCGCCCCGTCGACAAAAATCGCCTCGGGTGTCTCGTCCTCGGCGCGCCCGTCGATCACGATCCGCGCGCCTGGCCGGTTGATCCCCTGCCCGTGCAGCGTGTTCGTCATGACGCTGGCCGCCCCCATCAGGCGGTGGAACACCCCGCCCTGGGTGAAATGCACGGCGTGACGGATGGCGAACTTTTCATCCAGCGTGCCGTCGGGCGGCATCCGGTGGTTCATCCGGCCCGGCAGATCGCGGATTTCCGGGAAGAGCGACCCGCCCAGGGCGACGTTCATTTCCTGAAAGCCGCGGCATATGCCCAGCAGCGGCTGGCCACGTTCCACGCAGGCACGCACCAACGGCAGCGCCACTGCATCGCGGCTGCGGTCGAAGGCGCCATGGGCAGGGGTCTCCGATTCCCCGTACTCTTCGGGGTGAACGTTGGGGCGCCCCCCCGTCAGCAGGATGCCGTCGCAGACCTCCAGCACCTCGGCCACGCAGACGAAGCGCGGATCGGACGGGATCACCAGGGGCAGCGCGCCCGCGACCTCGGCCACCGCGGCACAGTTCATGGTGCCGCAGGAATGGGCCGGATACTGGTCGTTGATGAGATGGCTGTTGCCGATGATGCCGATGACCGGCCGAC
>CAYYOE010000424.1:0-2849 GCA_964473055.1 uncultured Rhodobacterales bacterium
TTGGGCAGGCCGCGGAAGGTGGCCAGTTTCCACGAGACATAGACGATCACGCCCGCGACCAGCGCATTGCGGATAAGGAAAAAGGCCATGGGCTCGGCATCGAGGCCATAGCGCATGGCCCGTGCGCGCGACCGCAGGCCCGACCAGACGATGACGCAGGCAATGGCGATACCGGCGGCGACGGCAAGCCCGTTCAACCGCTCGACCCCCAGGATGTCCTTCACGAAGGGGAAGATGTCGGTGACATAGCCCGTGGACAGGGCCTGGAACGACCGGTCGAACGGGCCGACCGATTGTCCGGCCAGCAGCCACAGCGTCAGTCCGCGGAACACCAGCATCCCCGCCAGCGTCACGATGAAGGACGGAACGCGCCAGTAGGCGATCCAGTAGCCCTGCGCCGCGCCGATCAGGATGCCGACGATCAGGCAGGCCGGGATCGTGGCCATGACCGGCCAGCCCCATTGCACCATCAACACCGCGGCCAGCGCGCCAACAAAGCCCACCACCGAGCCCACCGACAGGTCGATATGCCCGCAGACGATGACCAGCAGCATCCCCAGCGCCATGATGATGATGTAGCTGTTCTGCAGGAAGATGTTGGTGATGTTCACCGGACGCAGCAGCACGCCGTCGGTGACGACCTGGAAGAAGAGGATGATCGCGATCAGCGCGAACAGAAGCCCGTATTCCCGCAGGTGGGCGACAAGGTAGGCCCCCATCCCCTTCTGGGGCGCGCGGGCGGTCGCGGTGTCGGTGGTGGTCATGCGTTCCCCCTCTCAGCCTTGCAGGATCTGGGCCATGATGCGTTCCTGTGTCGCCTCGGCGGCGGGCATCTCGCCCACGATCCGGCCCTCGGACATGACGTAGATGCGGTCGCACATGCCCAGCAGTTCCGGCATCTCGGACGAGATCATGATGACGCCGCGTCCCTGCCTGGCCAGGTCGTTGATGATGCCGTAGATCTCGAACTTGGCGCCCACGTCGATGCCGCGGGTGGGTTCGTCCAGGATCAGCACCTGCGGGTCGGTGAACAGCCACTTGGACAGCACCACCTTCTGCTGGTTGCCGCCCGACAGGTTCATCACCCGCTGGAACACGCTGGGCGTGCGGATGTTCATGGCCGTCTTGTAGCGTTCGGCGACCTGCTGTTCCTCGGGCGCGTTCAGGACGCCGCCGCGCGCGATACCCGCCAGGTTCGCCAGCGTCACGTTGCGTGTGATCGGTTCTTCCAGGATCAGGCCCAGGTCCTTGCGGTCCTCGGTGACGTAGGCAAGCCCCGCGGCGATGGCGCGCGACACGGTCGATGTATCCGCAGGGCGCCCGCCGATCCGCACCTCGCCCGTGATCTCGCGGCCGTAGCTGCGGCCGAACAGGCTCATGGCCAGTTCGGTCCGGCCCGCGCCCATCAGCCCCGCGATTCCCACGACCTCGCCCTTGCGGACGGTCAGGTGCGCGTCGCGGATCATCTGGCGCCCGGCCTGTTCGGGGTGGAACACGTTCCAGCCCCGCACCTCCATCAGCGTCTGGCCGATCTGCACATTTCGTTCGGGGTAGCGGTGCGCCATGTCGCGGCCGACCATGTCGCGGATGATCCGGTCCTCACTGATGTCCTCGGCGCGGGCGTCCATGGTGCAGACGGTGGCGCCGTCGCGCAGCACCGTCACCCGGTCGGCGACGTGGCGGATCTCGTTCAGCTTGTGACTGATCAGGATCGAGGTGACGCCCTGCGCCTTCAGTTCCAAGAGCAGCGAAAGCAGCTTCTGGCTGTCGTTTTCCTGCAGGGCCGCCGTCGGTTCGTCCAAAATCAGCAGGCGCACGTCCTTGGCCAGCGCCTTGGCAATTTCGACCAGTTGCTGCTTGCCGACGCCGATCTTGCCCACCTGCGTGGTAGGGGCGTCCGACAGGCCCACCTTGGCCAGCAGGCGTTCGGTTTCCGTCAGCGTGCGCGGCCAGTCGATCACGCCGCGCCGCGCGCGTTCGTTGCCCAGGAACATGTTCTCTGCAATGGACAGCAGGGGAACGAGGGCCAGTTCCTGATGGATGATGATGATGCCCAGGCCTTCGCTGTCGGCGATGCCGCCGAACCGCGCCTCGTGCCCGGCGAAGTGGATCGACCCGTCGTAGCTGCCGTGCGGGTAGACGCCCGACAGCACCTTCATCAACGTGGACTTGCCCGCGCCGTTCTCGCCCACCAGTGCGTGGATCTCGCCTTCCTCGACGGTCAGCGACACGTCATCCAGCGCCCTGACCCCCGGAAAGGTCTTGGTGATGCCGCGCATTTCCAGAAGCGCCGCCATCGGTGCTTGCCTTTGTAGACTGTGGACGGCATGCCCCCGGTTCCCGTGTGGGTCGGGGGCATGCAAGGGATCAGTTCAACTGGTCGGCGGTGTAGTAGCCCGATCCCACGAGGATTGCCTCATAGTTCGACAGGTCCACCGACACCGGCTCCAGCAGGTAGGACGGCACCACCTTGACCCCGTTGTCATAGGTCGTGGTGTCGTTGATCTCGGGCTCGCCGCCGGCCAGCAGGGCATCCACCATGCCGACGGTCACGCGGGCCAGTTCGCGGGTGTCCTTGAACACGGTCGAATACTGCTCGCCCGCGATCATCGACTTGACCGACGGCACCTCGGCGTCCTGGCCGGTGACGATCGGCATCGGCAGATCGCCCGACCCGTAGCCCACGCCCTTGAGCGAGGACAGGATGCCGATGGACAGCCCGTCATAGGGCGACAGCACGCCGTGAACTTCCTTGTCGCCGTAGTTGGCCGACAGAAGGTTGTCCATCCGCGACTGCGCCACCGCGCCGTCCCAGCGCAACGTGCCGACCACGGACATGCCCGTCTGGC
>CAYYOE010000425.1:0-2835 GCA_964473055.1 uncultured Rhodobacterales bacterium
CCGATTTCTACCACACCCTGCGCGCCACGCTGATCACCCGCGCCGACGACCTGGAGGTCTTTCACCAGGTGTTCGCGCTGTTCTGGCGCGACCCCGACTTCCTGCAGAAGATGCTGCACATGATGTCGCCCAAGCTGCGCGACGACCGCGCGCCGCCGCCGAAACAGGCCGGGCAGCGCCGCGCGACGGACGCGCTGGGCGACCGCCCGCCCCCGCGCGACGCGCCCCCCCCGCGCGAGGAACTGGTGACCGAGGCGCTGATGTCCTGGTCGGACCGCGCGGTGCTGGCGAAGAAGGACTTCGACCAGATGACCGCCGCCGAACTGGCCGAGGCCGCGCGCGCCATCCGCACCCTGGCCCTGCCGCTGCCGACGCTGCTGACACGGCGCCGCGCTCCGGCGGGGCGGGGCCGCGTCGATCCCCGCGCCACCCTTCGCGCGGGCCTGCGCCGGGGCGGCGAGATGGCCGCGCTGCACCACAGCCTGCCGCGCACCCGCCCGCCCGACCTTGTGGCGCTGTGCGACATCTCGGGGTCGATGGCCGTCTATTCGCGGATGCTCTTGCGGTTCCTGCACGCCATGGCACATGCGCGGGACGCCGAATGGGCCCGCGTGCGCGCCTTCACCTTCGGCACCCGCCTGACCAACGTCAGCCGCGCGCTCGCCCGCCCCGACCCGGACCTGGCGCTGGCCGCCATCGGGCAGGAAGCGACCGACTGGGAAGGCGGCACCCGGATCGGCGAAGCGATCGAGCGGTTCAACAAGGACTGGTCGCGCCGCGTGCTGGGCAGCGGCGCCGTCGTCATCCTGATCACCGACGGCCTGGAACGCGACGACACCGCGCGCCTGGGGGCCGAGGTCGCGCGCCTTTCGCGGTCCTGCCGCCGCCTCGTCTGGCTGAACCCGCTCCTGCGCTTCGACGGCTTCACCCCCCGCGCGGGCGGCATCCGGGCGATCCTGCCCCATGTCTCCAGCCTGCACGCCTGCCACTCGCTCGACAGCCTGTCCGACCTTGCAACCGCCTTCGGCGAACGCGGGCTGGCCGACCGGATGCGCCGCGCCGCCTGACACGTCCTTTCCGTGGGTTACAAGTCCGGGGGCGCGGCGAATTGGCCCAAAGGAAAGGGACTTGCCTTGTGGCGCGCGGGCGATAGGGTCGTCGGGCAGAGGGTCCGCCAGGATGACCCCGCGGGAGGATCTTTCGGACATTGCGCCGCATCGCTGCCGCGCCCTGCCCCGCCTTCCGTGGTGCCGTCCGGGTCGCGGACCCGCGTCATGGGAGGTGTGAATGACCAAGGTCAAGCTAGGCGTCAACGGCCGATCCGTCAGCCGCGACGTGCCAGACACGATGCTGTTGTCGGAATTCCTGCGCGAGGAACTGCGCCTGACGGGCACCCATGTGGGCTGCGACACGTCCCAGTGCGGGGCCTGCGTGGTGCATGTGGACGGCCGCGCGGTGAAGTCCTGCACGGCACTGGCCGTGGCGCTGGACGGCAGCGAGGTCACCACGATCGAGGGCGTGGCCAACGGGGCCGACCTGCACCCGATGCAGGTGGCCTTCAACGACCATCACGGCCTGCAGTGCGGGTTCTGCACGCCGGGCATGATCATGTCGGGCATCGACATGGTGAACCGCTACGCCGCCGAAGGCCGCGCGCTGACGCCCGAGGCGATCCGGCACGAGCTGGAAGGCAACATCTGCCGCTGCACCGGCTACCACAACATCGTCAAGGCGATCGAGGACGCGGCAGGCCGCATGTCGTCGATGGCCAAGGCCGCGGAATAAGGGGAGGACGGACAGCATGGCGACCGGCATCGGCGCGCGCGTCAAGCGCAAGGAAGACAAGCGGTTCATCACGGGCCGCGGCAAGTACACCGACGACATCCGCATGGACAACCAGGCCTACGCGGCCTTTGTCCGCAGCCCCCATGCCCATGCCCGCATCCGCGGCATCGACACGTCCGCCGCCGAAGGCATGGACGGGGTCGTGGCGGTGCTCGACGGCAAGCAACTGACCGGCGATGGCATCGGCAACCTGATCTGCGGCTGGGCGATCAGCTCCAAGGACGGCAGCCCGATGAACATGGGCCCATGGTCGGCGCTCGCGACCGACCGCGCGCGCTACGCGGGCGACGCGGTGGCCGTGGTCATCGCTGACAGCCCCGCCACCGCGCGCCTGGCCGCCGAATCGGTCGCCGTGGACTACGAGGAACTGCCCGCCGTCGCCCACGCCGACAAGGCGCTGGCACCGGGCGCGCCGCAGGTCCACGACAATGCGCCAGGCAACCTGATCTACGACTGGGGCCTGGGGGACGAGGCCGCGACGACCGCCGCCATTGCGGGCGCGCATCATGTCACCGAACTGCATGTGACGAACAACCGTCTGTCACCCAACCCGATGGAACCGCGCAGCGCCGTCGCCATCTTCGATGCTGCCGAGGATCACTACACCCTCTACACCACCAGCCAGAACCCCCATGTGGCCCGCCTGGTGCTGTCGGCCTTCTACAACGTTGCCCCGGAACACAAGCTGCGCGTGATAGCACCCGACGTGGGCGGCGGCTTCGGGTCCAAGATCTACATCTACCCGGAAGAAATCACCTGCCTCTGGGCCTCGATGAAGACCGGGCGCAGCGTGAAGTGGACGGCCGACCGGTCCGAGGCCTTCCTGACCGATGCCCATGGCCGCGACCACATCACCACGGCCAAGATGGGCTTCGACAAGGACGGCAAGATCGTCGGCTTCCACGTCGACACCATCGCGAACTTCGGCGCCTACATGTCGCTGTTCTCGTCCGCGGTGCCGACCTACCTCTATGCGACGCTGCTGTCGGG
>CAYYOE010000426.1:0-2831 GCA_964473055.1 uncultured Rhodobacterales bacterium
CGCGGGCGCGCAGTCCCAGTTCGGCGATCTTCTTCTCGATGTCGGCAAAGCCCATCCGGTCGGCGTCGCGCACAACGGGCACCACGAGGCCCGAGGGCGTGCCCACCGCCACGCCCATGTGGACGTAGTTCTTGTAGACGATGTCTGTGCCGTCGATTTCCGCGTTGACCTCGGGCACTTCGCGCAGCGCGTGGCAGCAGGCCTTCACGAAGAAGGACATGAAGCCCATCTTCACGCCGTGCTTCTTCTCGAAGGCGTCCTTGTAGGCATTGCGGATGTCCATGACCGCCGACATGTCCACCTCGTTGTAGGTGGTCAGCATTGCGGCGGTGTTCTGCGAGTCCTTCAGGCGGCGCGCAACGGTCTGGCGCAGGCGGGTCATCTTGACCCGTTCCTCGCGTGCCAGGTCCTCGGCCGGCATGGGCGCACGGGGGGCCTGGGCCACGGGCGCGGGGGCGGCCGGGGCCGCTGCGGGTGCTGCGGGGGTTGCCAGCGCGCGGGCCACGTCGTCCTTCATGATGCGTCCGTCCTTGCCGCTGCCCTGCACCTGATCGGGCGACAGCCCGTGTTCGGCCATCATCACCTTGGCGGAGGGGGCGTTTTCCACGTCCTTGCCGCTGGAGGCCGGTGCGGCGGCGGTGGCCGGGGCCGGGCCGGGGGCGGCGGCTGTGGCGGCGGCTGTGGCGGAAGCGCCGCCGATCACGGCCAGCTGGCCCCCGGCCTGCACCGTGGCCCCGGCGGGCGCCAGGATTTCCGACAGGACGCCAGCGACGGGCGCGGGCACCTCGACCGAGACCTTGTCGGTTTCCAGTTCGCACAGCATCTCGTCCTGCGCGACGGTGTCGCCCACCGCCTTGAACCAGGTGGACACCGTCGCCTCGGTCACGCTCTCGCCCAGCGTGGGCACCATGACCTTCACCACATCCGAGGCCGGGGCAGCCGCCTCGGCCTTCGAGGCGGTGGTGGGCACAGCCTCGGCCGCGGCGGGTTTGGCGGGTGCGGGTTTTGCGGCGGCGGCCTTGCCCTCAGTCAGGGTGGCCAGCAGCGCGTTCACGCCCACGGTCGCACCTTCGGCGGCCACGATCTCGCCCAGGGTTCCGGCGGCCGGCGAGGGCACCTCGACCGTCACCTTGTCTGTCTCAAGCTCGCACAGCATTTCGTCAACGGCCACGGCGTCACCGGGCTTCTTGAACCAGGTGGCCACGGTCGCCTCGGTCACGCTTTCGCCGAGCACGGGCACACGGACTTCCACAGTCATCGGATCAGTTCCCCTTGATGGTCAGCGCGTCGTCGATCAACGCCGCTTGTTCATGCTTGTGGCGGCTCATCAGCCCGGTCGCGGGCGAGGCCGAGGCCGCGCGTCCCGCATAGGCAGGGCGAGTGTGCCGCGCGTCGATGCGGGTCAGGACCCATTCGAGGTTTGGCTCGATGAAGGTCCACGGGCCCTGGTTCTTGGGCTCTTCCTGGCACCAGACCATTTCGGCATGCTTGAATCGTTCCAGTTCCTTCATCATCGAAAAGGCCGGGAACGGATAATACTGCTCGATCCGCATCAGGTAGATGTCGTCGATCCCGCGGGCATCGCGTTCTTCCAGCAGGTCGAAATAGACCTTGCCCGAACACAGCACCACGCGGCGGATCTGGTCGTCGGGTTTCAGACTGGTGTCGGAATGGCCCTTCTGCGCGTCGTCCCAGAGCACCCGGTGGAAGGAGGTGCCGGTGGTGAAGTCGGGCATGTCCGAGATGCACAGCCGGTGCCGCAGCAGCGATTTCGGCGTCATCAGGACCAGCGGCTTGCGGAACCGCCGGTGGATCTGGCGGCGCAGGATGTGGAAGTAGTTGGCGGGCGTGGTGCAGTTCGCGACGATCCAGTTGTCGCCGCCGCACATCTGCAGGAAGCGTTCCAGCCGGGCCGAGGAATGTTCCGGCCCCTGCCCTTCGAACCCGTGCGGCAGCAGGCAGACGAGGCCCGACATGCGCAGCCACTTGGATTCGCCGGAACTGATGAACTGGTCGAACATGATCTGGGCGCCATTGGCAAAGTCGCCGAACTGCGCTTCCCACAAAACCAGCGCGTTCGGCTCTGACAGGGAATAGCCATACTCGAACCCGAGCACGGCGTATTCCGACAGCATCGAATCGATGACTTCGTAGCGCGCCTGTCCACTGCGGATGGCGTTCAGCGGAAAGTGGCGTTCTTCGTTCGACTGGTCGATGAAGGCGGAATGGCGCTGGCTGAAGGTGCCGCGCGTGCTGTCCTGGCCGGCCAGGCGCACCGGATACCCTTCGACCAGCAGCGACCCGAAGGCCATAGCCTCGGCCGTGGCCCAGTCGAAACCCTTCCCGGTCTTGAACATCTCGGCCTTGGAGTCGAGCTGGCGGGCGACCGTCTTGTGGATGTCGAACCCGTCCGGCACGCGCGTCAGGGCCGCACCGATTTCCTTGAGGGTCTTTTCCTTCACTCCGGTCTTGCCGCGCTGGTACTTCTCGCCCTGCTTGTCGAGGTGCGCCCAGCGACCGTCCAGCCAGTCGGCCTTGTTCGGGCGGAATTCCCGGCCCGCCTCGAATTCCTCGTTCAGGTGCGCCTGGAAGGCGGCCTTCATGTCCTCGATCTCGCCCTCGGGGATCAGGCCGTCCTGCACCAGCCGGTCGGTATACAATTGCAGCGTCGTCTTGTGGCGCTTGATGCGGTTGTACATCGAGGGGTTGGTGAACATCGGTTCATCCCCCTCGTTGTGGCCGAAGCGGCGGTAGCAGAAGATGTCGATGACCACGTCCTTGCGGAACTTCTGCCGGAACTCGATGGCCACGCGGGCGGCGTGCACGACCGC
>CAYYOE010000427.1:0-2830 GCA_964473055.1 uncultured Rhodobacterales bacterium
CACGCCCGCCGCCAGATACCGCGCATGGTCGCGCGCGAAATCGTCGGTGTGCAGGAACAGGAACACCCGCCCCCCCGCCTGATTGCCGACCGCCGCCGCCTGATCCGGTCCATCGGCGCGCGCGAGCAACAGCGCCGTGCCCGTGGTCGGGCCGCCCGCGTCGCCCTCTGCCGCACCGTGCGGCGCCACGACGACCCAGCGCTTGTGCCCCTGGTCCTGATCCTCGACCAGACGGAACCCCAGCACCCCGACATAGAAGTCCAGCGCCGCGTCGTAGTCCGGCACCACCAGCGCGACCAGCGCGATCCGTTGCTGCATTCCCCGTGTCTCCCCTTGCGCGTGCGGGTCGGCCCGCCTAGATTTCATCCTGTCCGGGGCAACCCGGACTATGGCGATAAACGCGCCCGTAATAAGCGGATCGGACCCGGGGGCGGTACCCGGCGGCTCCACCAGACACCCTCATTGGGGGACCATGGGGCCGAAACAGGATCGACGAACGTGTAAAGGGGATGGCTTTCGCTCGGTGAGCTACCACCGTTATCGGTGCAAATCGCATAGTTGCCAATGACAACCGTGCTCCGGTGGCGCTCGCTGCGTAAGCAGCGCGCAAGACCGAAACCTAAGCCCTTGCGCCTAGCAGCGTAAGGCGGGGTCCGCAGGCACCTGGCAACAGAAGCCTGCACCTTCCTCCACCCTCCCGAAGTTTTGCCTTGCCATGGCGCGTATCGGTCCCAGACTGGTCGGCATGCGTTTGTTGCACGCCGCGCTTGCCGCCCTTTTCCTTGTGTTCGCCCCGGCCGCCCGTGCCTGCGAGGTCGCACTGGTGCTGGCCATCGACGTGTCGAACTCGGTCGACGCCGGGGAATACCGGCTTCAGGTGGACGGGCTTGCCGACGCGCTGCTCGACCCCGGAATTGCCGATACGCTGGTGCATGGACAAATGGCGCTTGCCGTCCTGCAGTGGTCCGGCACCGACCGCCAGGAAACCACCCTGTCCTGGCGCCGCATGCACAGCCACATCGATGTGCTGTCGTTCTCCGTCGCGGCGCGAGAGATGCGCCGCGCCTTCACGCTTTCGGACACAGCGCCGGGCGACGCGATCCTGGCCGCCATGGCGCTGCTGGCCGAGGTGCCGGACTGCGCGCGCCGGGTGATCGATGTGTCCGGCGACGGCGCCGAAAACGCGGGCAGTTCCACAGTTCTTGCCAGCCGCGCCGCGCATCGTGCCGGGATCGAAATCAACGGCTTGGCCATCGAATCAATCGGGCTCGCCATCACCCAGTTCTACCGCCGCTCCGTCATAACCCCGGGCGGATTCGTCATCACGGCGCAAACCCATTCCGACTATGCCCGCGCAATCCGCGAGAAAATACGCCGTGAAATCAGCAGGGTCAGCGGGTAGCGACCCGCAAGGGGCACACCGCGCGCGGACTTTCAATCCGGGCCACATCTTCTATGCTCACCTTGCGAAAAGGCGGGGGCCCGATGACGCGACAGATCGACTACGGAAACCTGATGCACCGGGCGATGCGGGGACTTATCCGGCAGGTCCTGTCGGATGTCGCGGCCAACGGCCTGCCGGGCGAGCATCATTTCTTCATCACCTTTGACACGACACACCCCGATGTGGATATGGCCGACTGGCTGGTCGACCGCTACCCCGAAGAGATGACGATCGTCCTGCAGCACTGGTATGATACCCTCGAAGTCGACGAGGACGGCTTCGCGGTCACGCTGAACTTCGGGGACAGCCCCGAACCGCTGTATATCCCGCTCGATGCGATCCTGACCTTCGTCGATCCGTCGGTCGAGTTCGGGTTGCGTTTCGAGAGCCACGAATCCGATGCGGACGACACCACGGATCCGCCACCCGAAGACCCTGACGACACGCCCGATCCCGGCCCCGCGCGAGACGCGGAAGTGGTGCGGCTGGACGCATTTCGCAAGAACTGACCGCCGCCATTCTCCCCATTCTGCGACACAATCCGGTCGCAATGCTTCGTTAATCTACCTTAACGGTTGGCTGCGGGGGATGCGGCAATGCTGGGACGACTGTTTCGCGGCTCTGCCGCGCCAGAGACGACATTCACCAATATCGAGGTGCGCCTGCCCGTCCGCATCGACGGCGGTCGCGTCGGCCCGATCTTTGCGGGACCTCTCGCGCGGGCGCTGACCGATGCGGGTCTTGGCACTGTGGCGGGGCATCGGCTGGCGCTCAACGACGCGGGCGAGGTTGTGGGTGTCGGGCTGTCGGTTCGGCTGGTCAGCAAGGCTGGGCGTGCGATCGACCGCGTGATGAGCGAACTCGAACGCCTTGATGCGCCGCGTGGGTCGGTCCTGGTCGTGGACACCGACGGCTCGCCGATCTCCTTCGGTGCCTCCGAGGGACTTGGCCTGTATCTTTCGCGCCCGGTGCTGCGCTCGGTTGACGACAGCCCCACCGCACATCTGGATGTGGTGGCAGAGTGCATCGATGCCTTCGGCGACATGGCTGTCTACCAGGGCAGTGCGTTCCTGGAAAAGCACGTCGCCCTGTATTTTTACGGGACGAACTTCAACCGAATGTCGAACGCCCTTGCCTATGTGCTGGCCACCAATGCCGCCTGCCAGGACGCCGAGACCCATCGCCTGACCTGACGGACCTGCACCATCGGCCCGCCCCCGCCGTTGCACGGCTGCGACCCCGGCCTTATACCCGCGCCGAACGCGCCGCAGGAGGGGCCCCGCATGACCGCAACCCGCACCGAGACCGACAGCTTCGGCCCGCTCGAGGTTCCCGCCGACCGCTACTGGGGCGCGCAGACGCAGCGCTCGATCCAGAACTTCCCGA
>CAYYOE010000428.1:0-2819 GCA_964473055.1 uncultured Rhodobacterales bacterium
ATGTGCTGAGCGACCAGAGCCCCTACCAGGTGATCCTGACCGAGTTCAAACGCCTGGTCGAAGACCGCTCGGGCGGCGACATCGCGGTGGACATCCAGTGCTGCGGTGCCGCCGGTAACGAGACCCGCGCGATCCAGTCGATCCGCACCGGCATCCTGACCGGCGGCTTCATTGGCGGATCGACGCTGGAAACCGTGGTGCCTGCCTACCGCGTGCTGTCGCTGCCCTATCTGTTCGACGAGAAGGCCCAGGCCTACGAGATCCTGCAGTCCGAGATGGGCCGCGAGATGCTGGACCTTCTGGGCGAGTTCGACATGTACGGGCTGGGCTTCGGGTCGATCTACGAACGCTCGGTCGCGTCCAAGGCGCCGGCGCGGGTGGAATCGGTCGAGGACATGGCGGGCCTGAAGATCCGCGTGCTGCCGACGCCGGGCTTTGTCGAGGCCTACAACGCGCTGGGCACGCAGCCCACGCCGATGGCCTATGGCGAACTGTTCATGGCGATCCAGAACAACGTGGTCGATGCGCTGGAGATCAGCCCCGACGCGCTGGTGGCCGACAAGTTCCACGAGGTCGTCAACAGCTACACGCTGACCAAGACGCACCAGTCGACGACGGTCTTCGTGCTGTCGGAGATCTTCTGGGACGGCCTGTCGGACGAACAGAAGGCGCTGATCCAGACCGCGGCGACCGAAGCCATCGCAGTGGGGATCGCGGCGCATGACGATCTGGCGGCGAAGGGCCTGGAAACCGCCGCGGCGGCGGGCGTCGAGATCATCGAGCCCGATCTGACCCCGTTCATGGAGATGGCCCGCAACAGCTGGGACGTCATCCTGACCGACCAGCCGGAAGCGACCGCCTACAAGGACCGCTTCCTCGCCTTCATGGGCAAGTGACGACGCCCTGATCCATAGGACAGGCGGCCCCCCGGGGCCGCCTGACGTCTTTCCTGTCGCGGTGCCCGGCCCGTACCGGGCCGGACCACGCGCCGCCGCCGGGGCGCTGCCCCGCACCCCGAGGTACTTGGACAAGGGTGAGAGGACGATAGTCCTTTCCCCTTCATCCTTGCGCAAATACCTCGGGGGGAGGCGGCGCAGCCGCCCGGGGGGCAGCGCCCCCCGCCTCGGCCCGCAGGGCTATTCGACCACGACAAGGTCCTGCCAGCCGGTCGTCAGCGCCTCGCCGCCGCCGGGACGGGCGACGATGCAGTCCTCGACCCGGGCCGAGAAGGTGCCTTCCTGGAAGATCGACGGTTCGATGGTGAAGATCATGCCTTCCTGCACCACGGTCGTGTCGCCCTTGGTCAGGAAGGGGGGTTCGTGCACGTCCCAGCCGATGGCATGGCCCAGGCGGTGGCGGAACTTGTCCCCGTAGCCCGCTTCGGCGATCACGTCGCGGGCGATGCGGTCGACTTCTTCGCAGGTGACGGCGCCCGCCTTCAGCGCTTCGATCCCCGCGCGCTGGCTGTCCATGATCAGCCGATGCACGCGCACTTGTTCCGCGCTCGGCGCGCCGAAGCTGACCGTGCGGCCGAAATCGTAGCACATCCCGTCGTGCACCGCGCCGAAGTCGAACAGCACCGACACGGGCGCGGTCAGGACGCGGGGCCAGCTTTGCAGGCGGCGGCCGAAGAGGATCGGGTGGTTCGGCCCGGTGTTGTAGAGCGACGTGGTGAAGCTTGGCCCGAGCGAGCCGTGCCGCTTCATCTGGAAGTCCACCTCGGCCACGATGTCGAGTTCGGTCATGCCGATCTTCAGCATCTTCAGCACGTCGGCAAAGGCGGCTTCCGTGATGCGGCCCGCCGCGCGCATCGTCTCGATCTCGTCCTCGTCCTTGATGACGCGAAGCTCGCGCAGGATGTGCGTGGCCGAGGCGAAGCGCGCGCCCGGCACCAGCGCCTGCAACTCCATCAGGCTTTCGGCCTCGGCGTCGTCCGAGGTGGCGATGGTCGCGCCGTCCTTGACGCCCAGTTCCGTCAGGATGCCGCGCACCATCGCCACCGGGTCGTCCCAGTCGCCCAGCACGCGCACATCCAGCCCGTCGGTGCCACCCTTGGCGCCGAATTCGGCGGTCATGCGGGGGATGGTCAGGATGGGGTCATGGCCGGGGGCGATCCAGGCGCCTTCCAGCCACATGCCGGGGTGCAGGTTGCGGCCCCAGTTCGGGATGTCGCGGTGGATGCCGGTCAGGTAGTCGAGGTCAGTGCCCAGCGGCACGAACACGAGGTCCGCCCGTCCGGGCAGAAGCGCGCGGAAGCGGGACATGCGGTCGGCGTAAGTGGCCATGGGTCGTCTCCTTCGGGTCTAGATCAGGTGGCAGGCGGCGCGGCGGCCGGGGGCGACCTCGCGCAGGGCGGGGCGTTCCATGCGGCAGCGGTCGGTCGCCAGCGGGCAGCGCGGGTGGAAATGGCAGCCGGTGGGCGGGTTCAGGGGCGAGGGGATTTCCCCCTTCACCGGCTGGAATGTCGTGCGGCGGCGCGACAGGCGCGGCACGGCATCGACCAGCGCGCGGGTATAGGGGTGCTGCGGCGCATCGAACACGGCATCCGCCGGGCCGTCTTCCACCACGCGGCCGAGATACATCACCAGCACCCGGTCCGACACATGCCGCACCACGCCCAGGTCGTGGCTGATGAACAGGTAGGTCAGGCCAAGTTCGGCCCGCAGGTCGAGGAACAGGTTCACGATCTGCGCCTGGATCGACACGTCGAGCGCCGACACGGCCTCGTCGCAGACCAGCACCTCGGGCTGGACGGCCAGCGCGCGGGCAATGCCGATGCGCTGGCGCTGCCCGCCGGAAAACTGGTGCGCGAAGCGGTC
>CAYYOE010000429.1:0-2819 GCA_964473055.1 uncultured Rhodobacterales bacterium
AAGCTCGACGACCCGAGCTTCACCGGAGCCATCTACGCCAACCTCTTCGACGACAGCGTGATCGAGGGCGGCGAGGAGACCTTCAGCCTCATCTGGTCGCGCCCCACCACCCGCCGCAACGGCGACTGACCGCGACACCGCCCCGCCCGGGACAACCCGGGCGGGGCGAGCCCTGATCGGGGCCGAGCGCCGTGCCAGTTGGCGCAGCGCGGCACCGACGTGGCCGGCCCAAAGCGGCCAGTCGGGACAATCGCGACGCCGCAGGGCGGCTTCGCCAAACCGGCCGCTGGTGCTCGCCGCGGCGAGATCGCCCGGTTAGTGTCAACAGAGCGGGACCTCTTAGACCTTTGCCTTGAACGCGCGATTGTCGCTGCACATGCGACGCCGCACGGAATAGGGTTGAGGACCCGCGACACCGGTCATGGCGTGATCGCAACCTTCAGCACGCCGTCGCGCTGGTTCGCGAAGAGATCGTATGCCGCCTCGATATCGTCCAGCGGAAAGCGGTGGGTGACCATCGCTCCGAGGTCCACCTGGCCGGATTCAATGACCGACATCAGCCGCCGCATTCGTTCCTTGCCGCCCGGACAGAGCGTGGTGATGATGGTGTGGTCGCCCAGCCCTGCGACGAAGGCGTCCAGCGGGATTTTCAGATCGCCGGAATAGACCCCGAGGCTCGACAGCGTGCCGCCCGGCCGCAGCACCCGAAGCGCCGCCTCGAAGGTGGACTGCAGCCCCAGCGCCTCGATGGCGACATCGACGCCGCGACCGTCCGTGATCCGCAGGATCTCGTCCACCGGATCGACCTTCGAAAAATCCACTACCTCATGCGCGCCCATCCTGCGCGCCATGGCCAGCCGCTCGGGCACCCGGTCCACCGCGATGATCTTCGCGGCCCCCATCAGCCGCGCGCCCGCAGTTGCACACAGCCCTATGGGCCCTTGCGCAAACACAGCCACCATGTCGCCGATGCGGATCTTGCCGCTCTCGGCACCGCCGAAGCCCGTGGACATAATGTCGGGACACATCAGCACCTGTTCGTCGCTCAGGGTTTCCGGCACCGGCGCGAGGTTGGCCATCGCGTCCTGAACCAGGATGTATTCGGCTTGGGCACCGTCGATGGTGTTACCGAACTTCCAGCCACCCAGTGGTTTCCAGCCGTGCTTCGTGCCCGCTCCGTCCTGCGAACAGCGCCCACACTGGCAGGCGTTCGACCACATCGAGGGGGTGATCGCGCCGGCAATGACCCGCTGCCCTTCGGCATAGCCCTGCACGGCCGAGCCCAGCTTCTCGATGACGCCCACTGGCTCGTGGCCGATAGTCAGGCCTTTCGCCACCGGATACTCGCCCTTCAGGATGTGCACATCCGTCCCACAGATCGTGGTCGTGGTAATGCGCACCAGCGCATCGAGCGGGCCCACATCCGGGATCGGCTTTTCGTCCAGCACGATCCGTCCTGGTTCCACGAACACCGCCGCCTTCATCTTCGCCATCGTCCGACTCCGATGTCAGTCCGTTGCGGCGAGAGTCGCAGCAACGGGCCGGGCTGTCCTTGCTTCAGATCAATCCCGAGCTTCAGTTCTGACCTGTCGACGTCAACGCATCACCTTAAATGCGCATATGACCGCCTTCCGCCGCATCCTCCTGCCGCTCATCGCGCCTGGTCTTCTGGCGGCGATGCTGCTGGTCTTCGCGGTGGCCACGCGCGAGCTGGTGGCCTCGGTCGTCATCGCGCCGGTCGGGGTGTCCACGATCTCGACCTACATCTGGCGACAGTTCGAGCAAGGCTCGGTCGGCCTTGGCATGGCGATGGCCTTCGTGACGATCCTGATCACCACGGCGCTGCCGCTGGTCGTGCTCAGCCTGATGGGGCGGCGGAGCAACCTGCTGTGACGTTGATCGACCAAAACACCGACCTGCACCTGCGCGACGATGGCGCCTATGACTGTGATTGCCGAGCAATAGCCTTGATCAAGGGTTTCAACCTTAAAGCGATGCTTGACAGGCTCGAGGGATAGTCAATTTCCAGGTGGACGAGCAAAACCGGGTTCCTCGACCCCCGCCGATCCTGCGGGATGCCGCAACTCCGACAGTTTGCTCTCCGCCCCGACATACGGGCGAGCGCTGCTGCGATGCTCTGACCCCCTTCTGTTGATCGTTGAATGCGGAGAGTTCGCCCGCGTCCGGCTTTCGCCGGTGGCACGCGCCAACGATTGGACGCTGCGGACAGCGGTCCTGCGGCCTTGCCTTCGTTTCAGGCGCGATGCCGCGCCCAAGACCCGAGCGGCGCGAGGTGAGGCGCCTTCTTCGACTGGTGTCGGTCCATCCGGGCGAGGACCCCCGCGAGAAATGCAACGGCCTCCGGCAGGTGGGGTCCCTTGTTCAGCATGACGCAGTCCGCGCGCTGGGAGAGGGCGGCGTCGCTCGCTTCGGCCCGCGTCGCGAGGCCGTCGTGGAGGAGACCATCGAGCACCTGGGTGGCCCAAACGACTGGCACCCGGGCCGCCTCACACAGCCAAAGGATTTCGTCCTGGAGCTCACTCAGACGCTCGAACCCCACATCGACCGCAAGGTCGCCACGGGCGATCATCACACCAACAGGCGCAGCGCTGGCCGCCGCCATGATCAGCTCGGGGAGCGCGCGGACGGCTCGAGCCGTCTCGATCTTCAGGAGGATCGCCGGCCGCGGGCGATCGCCACGTCGGCGGTCGATCTCCTCAACAAGGCGGGCGATGTCCTCAGGGCGCTGGACGAAGGAGAAGGCGACGATGTCGGCGTCCGCCACCACAGTACCGAGCGCGGCGAGGTCGGCCTCGGTC
>CAYYOE010000430.1:0-2813 GCA_964473055.1 uncultured Rhodobacterales bacterium
GCAGCCGCCAGTTTCTCGACGCGGAGGGTATCCCCCGCCTGAACCCGGTACTGCTTGCCGCCGGTCTTCATGACTGCAAACATCGTCTCGTCCGTTCTTTTCACCGCGCCCTTCGGCCCCCCTTCTGCCGGAACCGGCCTTGGGGTGTTCGTGCCGGACGGGTCCGGCGCCTGCGGGCAGCGCGCCCCGTTGGGGGCGGTATTTCGCCAAAACGACAGGGGGCGCACGATGCCCCCTTGCCGAAGCCCCGCCATATCGGCTGTGTGGGGGCGAGAGTCAAGCCGGAAGGTCTGCCCGATGGTCCCCACCCCCGCCCGCCGGGCTGTCCTTGCGCTGGCGCTGCTTCTTCCGATGGCCTGCGCAATGCCGGGGGCCGGGACGAGAGATGGCGAGGTGCAGGTGTTCGTGGCGCAGAACCACCCTGCGCTGGTGGCGGATGTCGAGGCGGGCGGCGGGCCTGTCCTTGACGGGGCGATGGCGGTTGCCGGCGTGAACCCGGCCACGCGCGACATCCTGGTGTTGCGCCTGCAATCGGAGCTTCCGCTGTACCGGCGCAGCCCGCTGGCGATGGCCAGCCTCATCGCCGCCCACGGGGACCGCGCCGGGACTACCTAGATCGCGGCTGGGCTGTCCGCCGACCGGGGCCCCGCGCCTTGCCTCGGGATCGGGCGCGCCGGGCGAAAGCGCAACCTTTCCTTGACCCCGCCCCCGCGACGCCCACGGGCTGCCCCAAGACCGCCGCTTTCCCCGGCGATGGTCGGTCCAACGCTGCCACGGCGGCGGGACTGACCCCGATCACGCGACAGTGTCGCGGCCCGGCAGTTCCCCGTCACGGACGCCCCGCCGATGAGGAGACCGCCTTGACCCGCATGA
This sequence comes from uncultured Rhodobacterales bacterium, assembly GCA_964473055.1. Classification (GTDB taxonomy): domain Bacteria; phylum Pseudomonadota; class Alphaproteobacteria; order Rhodobacterales; family Rhodobacteraceae; genus UBA996. The sequence continues at coordinate 874 of CAYYOE010000430.1, forward strand.
CCCCGAACCCTGCCAGCACCCGCAGCCGGACGACCGCCGACGGCCTGCCTGCCGCGCCCTGGACCGTCCGGGCGACGGCGTCCGGTTCGGTCAGGTCGGTCCTGCGCCTGCGCGAGGCACAGATCGCCTGGGCGACGCCCGATGGCCGGGTCGAGGAGGCCGGGCTTGAGGTTCCCGCGATGACGCTGTTCCTGGACGCCTGCAGCGCCATGGCCCGGGGGGCTTTGGTGGCCTGTCCCGGCGGGCCGGTCGCGATCGAGGACCTGATGCCCGGCGATGTGGTGGAAACCGTGACCGGCGGCGCCCAGAAGGTTCTGTGGCGAGGGTCCATCCTGATGCGCCCGGGCGGACAGCGACGCACCGACGCAGACGACCGCCTGTACCGCATCCCGGCCGATACACTGGGACAGGGTCGCCCCGCGCCCGATCTCTTGCTGGGTGGCGGAGCCATGGTCTGCGTCCGAACGCCCGAGATCCGGGCACGGGTAGGGTCCGAGGCGGCGCTGGTGCCGATCGGCGCGCTGGCGGACGGGTCGTCGATCTTTCCGGTCACGCCCGCGGCCACGGTCGAGGTGTTCCACATCGCGCTCGCCAGCCACCATGTCCTGCGGGTCAACGGGGTCGAGATCGAAAGCTTTCATCCCGGAGCGGATCTGGGGCTGCGGCTGCCGCGGGAACTCGTGAGCATGTATCTGGCGCTGTTTCCGCACCTGAACGGCGGCGGCTTCGGGCCGCCCCGGATGCCGCGCCTGTCGGCCGACGACCTGGACGATCTGTCGGCCGCCTGACGACGTCCGGACCCGTATGCGCCGGGCCGGCAGACGGCGGCCGGGCCACCCGCAGGGCGCGTCAGGCGCTGCGGGCCAGGCGGTCTTCCAGAACGTCGAAGGGCACGCCCGGATCGTCCTTGGCACAGCGGATCACAAGGCTGGTGCGCACACCCGCCACGTTCGGCGCGGCGGTCAGTTCCTCGGTCAGGAAGGTCTGGAAGGTCGACAGGTCCGGGGCCACGCACTTCAGGACGAAATCGACCTCGCCGTTCAGCATGTGACATTCGCGCACAAGCGACCATGCCCGGCACCGCGCCTCGAAGGCGGACAGTTCCACCTCGGCCTGGGATTTCAGGCTGACCATGGCGAAGACCGCCACCTCGAACCCCAGTTCGCGCGGGTTCACGTCGGCGTGGTACCCGCGGATGTAACCCGCCTCTTCCAGCGCCCGGACGCGGCGCAGGCAGGGCGGCGCTGAAATGCCCACACGACGTGCCAGTTCGACGTTCGTCATGCGGCCGTCGCCCTGCAGTTCGGCAAGGATCTTGCGGTCGATGGGGTCTAGCTTGTGTCCGGGCATGGCATCCTGGCAGGTAGAGTGAACGCATGGGTGTTACGCCGCACATCCGCCGGGCGCAACATTCTTTCGGCACGGCGCAACTTTCGCGCGTGAGGAAACCGGGGGCGCGCAGACCCCGCGGCAGACACCGGCGGTGCAATGTCGCTGCGGGCGCCGGGCCTCGCCCCCCGAGGTGCACGGCCGGGCACCCCGAGGGGGTTCCGCAAGGCGAGAGCCGCGTCTATATGCGCCAAGAGCCTCTCTGCCGGAGCGACAGCCATGACCGACACCCGACACACCCGCGTGATGATCATCGGATCGGGCCCCGCGGGCTATACCGCGGCGGTCTATGCCGCGCGGGCGATGCTTGCGCCCCTGCTGATCCAGGGGCTGCAGCCGGGGGGCCAACTGACGACCACGACCGAGGTCGAGAACTGGCCGGGCGACACCCATGTGATGGGCCCCGACCTGATGGTGCGGATGGAGGAACACGCCCGCGCCATGGGGGCGGAAATCGTGCAGGACTACATCACGAAGCTGGACCTTTCCGTGCGACCGTTCCGCGCCGAGGCCGACAGCGGCACGACCTATACCGCCGATGCCATGATCCT
>CAYYOE010000431.1:0-2812 GCA_964473055.1 uncultured Rhodobacterales bacterium
CCAGGTCCTCGGCGATCTGCGCATCGGTCTGGCGCAGTTCCTCGATCCGGCGCACCCCGTGCATCACGGTTGTATGGTCGCGGCCACCGAACCGCCGCCCGATCTCGGGCAGGCTGCGCGAGGTCATCTGCTTGGCCAGATACATCGCAACCTGACGCGGACGCGCGATCGGACGCTGGCGCTTGGGTCCGATCAGGTCGGACAGACGAACCGCATAGTGTTCGCCGACCTTGCGCTGGATCTCCTCGATCGTGACCTTTCGTTCCGACGCGCGCAGGATGTCGGCCAGGCAATCCTGGGTCAGGTCCAGCGTGATCTCGCGCCCCACCAGCGAGGCGAAGGCGAAAAGGCGCAGAAGCGCGCCTTCAAGGACACGGATGTTGGTGGATAGCCGGTGTGCCAGGAACTCGGCCAGTCCGGGCGCGATGTGCAGGCCGGGTTCAAGCATCTGCTGGCGCTCGATGCGTTGCTGCAGGAAACCCAGCCGCAGCTCGTAGTCGGTCGGGTGCAGGTCCACCACCAGGCCGCACTGCAGCCGCGACCGGATGCGTTCGTCCATGTTGTTGATCTCGCCCGGGGACCGGTCGCCCGAGATGATGATCTGCTTGTTCTGGTCCACCAGCGCGTTGAAGGTGTGGAAGAACTCTTCCTGCGTGCTGTCCTTTCCGGCGATGAACTGCACATCGTCCACCATCAGCACGTCGACGCTGCGGAACAGCTGCTTGAAATCCATCATCTGCTTTTCGCGCAGCGCCTGGATGAAGCGGTACATGAACTGTTCCGCTGAAAGGTAGACCACCTTCAGGTCGGGCCGACGGGCCTGCAATTCCCAGGCGATGGCATGCATCAGGTGCGTCTTGCCGAGGCCCACGCCCCCATACAGGAACAGGGGGTTGAACGTGACCGGCCCGCCTTCGGCCACGCGTCGCGCGGCGGCATGGGCCAGTTCGTTCGGCTTGCCCACCACGAAACTGTCGAAGGTGAAGCGCTGGTCCAGCGGTGCCCCGGGCGTGTCGCCATCGTCGCGTGCCAGATCGGCCGCGCGCTGGCCGCGCGTTGGCCAACCGTTGCCGGCGGCCGGTGCTGTCGGCGCAGCCGCTGCGTGGACGTCGACCCCGTTGACCTTCGGCCCGACAACCTCGAACCGGATCCGGTCCACCTGGGCACCCGCCTCGTCCAGCTGGCGCAAGATCTGCTCGCCGAAGTTGCGTTCGACCCAGGTTCCCATGAATCCGGTCGGCGCCTCGATCACGGCAACCCCGTCCTTCAGGGTCGCCAGACGCAGAGGTTCAATCCAGGTGGTGAAGGTGTTCTTTCCAACGCTCCTCAAAAGCTCTTGCCGCACGTGTCCCCAAACGTCTTCTGACATGCCCCTCGACCCGCAACATTGTTCTCGTTGTCCGGACCGGAAGGGACCGGACCCGGGGGATTCGCCCCGGGGCGCACGCCGCATCGTCCAGGGGTTCTGCCAGCAACGTACCTGCGGCGCCGAAAAGTGGCACCATCAGGACCGTCGAGCCGCTGCCAGCGGCATGACTGCGGACCTGCGGTCGAACGGCATCCCGGAACCGGGCGAGCGTTTCGACCACGCGCCGTTGGTGTTGCGCACTTCCCGGCGCGCAGTACCTCTGGCTCGGCCTTCGACCCGACCCTCCGGACTACAATCAGCAGACCGGTCCGCAGCGGCAGCTCGCGGAACAGGGCGTTTCGGGCGTCGGGCGTCGTCCCCCCAAGGCGATGTGAATCGCATCCTCACGCTAGCAAGCCGCGAGACGCGCTTTCAACTGAACTTCGCAGTTGACTCGCCCTTTGCCCGAGCGAATCCCAAGACGGAGCAAGGATCGGCACAATTCTGCCACACTTCGCAGTAACCATTTATAAAGAAATCAAAAAATTCCGGGGGCGCGATCGGCTGACCGCACCCCCGAAAATGTCGTCGCCCGGATGTTGTCGTGTCAAGCCAGCGCCTTGACCCGGGAATTCAGCCGCGAGATCTTGCGAGCTACGGTGTTCTTGTGAACGACGCCCTTGCTGACGCCCCTCATCAGTTCGGGCTGCGCCTCTTTCAGCGCGGCAGCGGCAATATCCTTGTTACCGGACTGAAGCGCCTCTTCCACCTTGCGCAGGAAGGTGCGGATGCGCGACCGGCGCGCCTTGTTGATGGCAAAGCGCGTTTCGCTCTGGCGGGCGCGCTTCTTGGATTGGGGCGTGTTGGCCATGGGACAGAGGGGCCCTTTGCAAGACGGTTGGAATTCGAAGCCGTCCCTCTAGTGCCCGGACGCAGGCAAGTCAACGGTTCCCGGTTGTTCGGCCTTCCCCGCAATCCGCCGCCCGACGCGCACCGCCCTCGAGAACCGTGCTAGCAAGCCTGTGAAAGGGGGCGGCGCACTGTGCTCTCGTTTCAGAATCAATGCGTTGCACGCCCCTACGCCGATGCGGGGTTCATCCATCAGCCCGGTTTCGTGCTGGCCGTCACATAGTTCACCGACAGGTCCCGGTCCGAGATTCGCCACGACCAGGCAACCGGATTGAAAACGAATCCCTTCCGGTCCACCGGCGTCAGCCCCGCCTGCGAAAGAAGCCCAAACAACTCGTCCGGGGTGATGAACTTCTTCCACTCGTGGGTGCCCTTGGGCAGCCACCGCATGACGTATTCCGCACCCACGATGGCCATGGCAAAGCTCTTGGGATTGCGGTTGATCGTCGAGCAGATCATCAGGCCGCCCGGTTTCAGCAGGCGCTGGCAGGCGGTCAGGTAGGCCAGCGGGTCGGCCACATGCTCGACCACCTCCATGTTCAGCACCACGTCGAA
>CAYYOE010000432.1:0-2801 GCA_964473055.1 uncultured Rhodobacterales bacterium
GTTCGAAGTAGATGTTGCCGAACTGGTCGGTCTCGCGCATCACCCAGGGCTTCAGCACCGGCAGGTTCGGATCGACCTGAAAGTCCTGCGTCTGTCCGGCCTGGTGCGACACGAAGGCATCGACCCAGGACGAGAAGCCTTCGGCCGTGGCCAGCGCTTCGGCTTCGGGGTTATGGTCCTTGTGCCACTGTTGCAGGTAGTGGCGTGGCGCCATCGGGAACCCCGGGTCGGTCCGAGCAACCGACAGGATGAAGGCCGGGTTTGGCCCACCGAAGCGGAAGATCACGGTGTGATCGTCAACCTTCTCGACCTCGGTCGGCTTGCCGCCCACGATCAGGGGGGCGGGCAGCGGCGGTAGGTCGGGATGGGCGGCGATGTCGTTGAAGAAGAACAGGATGTCGTCAGCCGTCACGGGCACGCCATCGCTCCAGCGCAGGCCGCGTCGCAAGGTGACAGTTGCCGACATCTGGTCGGTTGCCAGGTCGATCGACCGGGCGATTTCCGGATAGACCTCTTCCCAGTTGGTGGTGAACGCGGCCAGGTGGACGTCTTTGGCGGTAAAGCCCATGTTGCCGAAGGTCTGCGGATTCGTGGCGTTGTAGCGCAGCGTACCCCCGTAGGTCCCGATCTGGTCGCGCGGCTGGACGACCAGGATATCCTCGCGCATGGGCAGGCGCTCGGCCACCTGGGGCAGGTCACCTGCGGCAACCCGCGCGGCCAGCATCGGCGCCTCGGTGAAGTCAGGGACGGTCTGCCCGGTCGCGGCCTCGTAGTCCGACAGGGACCACGCGCGGAAGCTGTCGATCAGATCCACCTGCTGCGCGCTGGCCGGCCGAGACATCGCACCCGGCGCAGCCACGAGTCCCAGCGCCGCCAGCGCAAGGACGGCAAGTAACGGTCGTCTGTGTCCCATGAGCATTCCTCCCTGAAGATTTCCGGACAGGCGAATGCCGTCCCGGCCCTTTCCGTCGACGCCGCAGGCTGGGTTCCGATGCCCGGCTCTGGCCTGCCGACGTCAATGCGCGTTCCGTGGCTGCCTGCAAACGACTGATGAATTAGCCTATACTTAATCATTCACTCATGTAAATGTTAAATCAACCAACGAAATAATCACTTATTGGATCAGTCATGATGCAAGAACAGGCCATGTCGCCCCTCCGCAGTCCGTCCGCGGCCGACAGGTTGCAGGGGATCGTCGCGGCGGCCGTCACCCCGGTCGACCATGACTGCGGCATCGACGTCCCACGCCTGCTGGCGCACACCCGCTGGTTGTTGGCCAACGGCTGCGATCTGGTGTCGTTGTTCGGCACCACCGGCGAAGGCCCGTCATTTCCAGTGGCCGACCGGCTGGCGGCGACCCGGGCCGTGATCGCGGGCGGCGTGTCGCCGCGCCAACTGGTGCCTGCGGTGATGACGCCCAGCGCCGGGGAAGGGCGGCAGATGTACCGCGCCTTCGCCGAGATGGGCTGTCGCGCCGCGCTGGTCATGCCGCCGTTCTTCTTCGATGCGACCGACGACGGCGTGTTCCGGTTCTTCACGCATGTCGCCGATGGCGGGGGCGTGGCGTCGGACATGCCGGTGCTGCTGTACCACTACCCCGCGATGTCCGGGTTTGGCTTCAGTCACGCCCTGATCGCCCGGCTTCAGGCGCACTTCGGTGCGCGGCTGGCCGGCATCAAGGATTCGTCCGGCGACCTTGCCCATACGCTGGGGCTGATCGCTGCCTTCCCGTCCCTCTCCGTGTTCACTGGCACCGACCTGCACCTTGCCCCTGCCGTGGCGGTAGGGGGGGCAGGCATCATCGGTGGCGTTCCGAACGTGAATGCGCGCCTGCTGGCCGCACGGCTGGTTGCCGATGCCGCCGCGACGAGCACGCTTGACGCGCGCATTGCCAGACTGTTTGCGGAAGTCGTAAAGACCGGCGGGCCACTTCCGATCAAGGCGATGGTGGCGCGGCTGCACGGCAATGCCGCCTGGGCTGAAGGTGCGCCCCCGCTGACGCACCTCGATCCGCGCGACCGGGATGCCCTGATCGCCTGCTACGAGGCGAACGGGCTTGCGCAGCCGGCCTGACGCCGCGCGCGAAGGATAAGGATGCCCACGATGGTTACCGCAGTCACCGACGGCCCGCGCACCCACCACGACGGTTCGGTCCGCACCAGCGCCTACGAACGGTTTCAGACCAGCCTCCTTTCAGGCAAGATCCGACCGGGTGAACTGATTTCGCAGCGCGAACTGGTGGGCATGCTGGACGTGTCTTTGGGCGCGCTACGCGAACTGCTGCCCCGACTGGAAGCCGAGGGGTTGCTGTCGGTCATCCCGCAGCGCGGCATCCAGATCACCGCCATCGACATCCGCATGATCCGCAACGCCTATCAGATGCGCATTGCCCTGGAACGCGAGGCGGTGATTTCGGCCATCGACATGATTTCCGATGCTGCCCTGAAGGACCAGATCGCCATCCACCGCGAGATCCTGGCCCGGGCCGAGCACGCCATGAGCCGCGATCTGCTGGACGAGGCGCAGGATATCGATTCCGGGATGCACACGTTCCTGGTCGCGGCGACCGGGAACGACCAGCTGGTCCGGGGCTATCAGATCATCGGCATCCGCGTGCGGCTGATCAACATCGACCGGATCCGGCTGACGCCCACGGTCCTGCCGCAGGCCTTCGGCGACCACCTGCGCATCCTGGATGCCATCCTGCGCCGCAACCGCAGCGATGCCGTCGCCGCGATGGAGCATCACATCCTGGAGGCCCGCAACCGGGCTGTTTCCTTCTAGGCGCCGCCCGCCGCCGC
>CAYYOE010000433.1:0-2794 GCA_964473055.1 uncultured Rhodobacterales bacterium
ACGGCGCATTTCCGCCGCCTATCCCAGAATGCCGCGCGGCTTGGTGGCCCCGGCAGGACTCGAACCTGCAGCCGTCCGCTTAGAAGGCGGGTGCTCTATCCAATTGAGCTACGGGGCCCTGTGCATGCTATGGCCGCACCGACGCCCCCCTGTCCAGCCCCGGCCTGGGCTGTGGCATTCCCCGGCAACCCCGGCTAGACCGTTGCCCGACGCTGGGCCAACCGGCCCGTCCAATGACGAAAGGCTCACCATGACCCTGACCGGCAAGCACCTCATCGCGGGCGACTGGGTAACCGGCCCGGCCACCTTCCGCTCTGCCCCCGCCCATGGCCCGGTGCATGAGTTTGCGGTCGGAACGCCCGCCCTGGTGGACCGTGCCTGCGTTGCGGCCGATGCCGCTGCAGTGGACTACGGGCGCACCTCGCGGCAGGACCGCGCCCGGTTTCTGAACGCCATCGCCGACGAGATCGAGGCGCGCGGCGACGCGATCACGGAGATCGGCACACAGGAAACCGGCCTGCCTGCGGCGCGCCTGCAGGGCGAGCGTGGCCGCACCACGGGGCAGTTGCGCCTGTTCGCCGAGCACATCTTGAAGGGCGATTACCTCGACCGCCGTCACGACGCCGCCCTGCCGGACCGCCAGCCGCTGCCGCGTCCCGACCTGAAGATGGTGCAGCGCCCCACCGGCCCCGTCGCCGTGTTCGGCGCATCGAACTTTCCGCTCGCCTTCTCTGTCGCGGGCGGCGACACCGCTTCGGCGTTGGCCGCCGGTTGCCCGGTCGTGGTCAAGGGCCATTCGGCCCACCCCGGCACGGGCGAGGTCGTGGCCCAGGCCATCGACGCCGCCATCCGTGCCACCGGAATGCCCCCCGGCGTCTTCAGCCTGATCCAGGGCGGCGACCGGTCTGTCGGGACAGCCCTTGTCCAGCACCCCGCGATCCGTGCCGTGGGCTTTACCGGGTCGCTGGCCGGGGGTCGGGCCATGTTCGACCTTTGCGCCGCGCGGCCCGACCCGATCCCGTTCTTCGGGGAGCTGGGTTCGGTCAACCCGATGTTCCTGCTGCCCGCCGCGCTGGCGGCGCGGGGCGGTGCGATCGGCCAGGGATGGGCCGGATCGCTGACGATGGGCGCGGGGCAGTTCTGCACCAACCCCGGCATTGCGGTGGTCCTGGAGGGCCCGGACGCCGATGCCTTTGCGCAGGCCGCGACGGCGGCGCTTGGGCCGGTCGCGGCACAGACCATGCTGACCGACGGCATCGCGCAGGCCTTCCGCGCCGGGCGCGACCGTGTGGCGGGCACGGCGGGGGTGCGCGCCCTGCTGACGACCATGTGCGACCTGCGCGGCGCCACGCCCTACCTGTACGAAACGACCGGCGATGCCTGGCTGGCCGACCACGCGCTGGGCGAAGAGGTGTTCGGCCCCCTCGGCCTGATCGTGCGGGTGCGCGACGAGGCACAGATGCTGGCGGTTGCCACCGCGCTGCAGGGCCAGCTGACCGCCACGCTGCACATGGACGACGGCGACATGCCCCTGGCCCGCCGCCTGCTGCCGGTGCTGGAACGCAAGGCGGGGCGCGTGCTGGCCAACGGCTTTCCGACCGGGGTCGAGGTGGCCGATGCGATGGTCCATGGCGGTCCGTATCCGGCGTCCACCAACTTCGGCGCGACTTCGGTCGGCACGCTGTCGATCCGGCGCTGGCTGCGCCCGGTGTGCTACCAGAACATGCCCGAGGGACTGGTGGACGACTGGGGCTAGACCCCGGCGTCTACCGCTTGCGTCCGGTCCAGCTGTCCAGCCAGCGCTGGATGCGCCCGCGCTTTTCGGCCGCACGATCCTCGACCGCGTCCCATCTGTCGGACATGTTGTCCAGCACCGGGTCGACGGTGCGCGTCCGGAACCGAACCCAGACGCGCCACAGGAACAGCAAGAATCCCGCCAGCGCGGTCAGGATCACGATGTTGAGCCAGGGGATGATCCGCTCGTCCGGGCCGGTCGCGGGCCGGACCGCCACGGCATTGGGGAAGATGGTGAAGAATTCGTTCCGCCAGCCGTAGTGCCGCATCACCACCCAGCGCGGCGCCTCGGACGTCGAGGCGAGGTCGGCGGCCTGTGCCTGCAGGTTGGACGAGTTGATCTTGAAGTAGGGCGGCCAGCCCCATCCCGTGTCCTCGTTGCGATAGACCATCACCCGGCCGTTCGGCCGCACGGTATTGATGAAGCGCACGTCGCGGCTGACCATGCCCGCGGTGCCGACGTCGGGCTGGGCCCAGAAGATCGAGTTCTCGCCCAGGTCCATGCGCCGGATCTCGGTGTTCACGATGCGCACGATGTCGTGCTGCGGCAGGGTGTAGTGACCCACCGCAAACAGGAACAGCGCGAGCAGCCCCAGAACGCCCCACTTGATGTATCCCAGCATGGCCAGTCCCCCCGCCCGCAGCGGTTCAGTAGAAGTTCACCAGATAGAGCGTCACCGAGATCAGCACAAACGGCACGACATAGACCAGAAGGATCAGCCGTCGGCGCAGCGACTGGCGATAGTCCTTCATGCCCGCCCTGACATAGTCGGCGCGGTCGCCGGGCTGACCCTCGGCCTCCCACTGCTTTTCCAGCTTCTCGCGCCGGATCGACGCGGAATAGAGCGAGATCAGCACATAGAGAACGGTCATCAGCACGAAGCTGCCAACGAACAGCACGATCATCTGACGGATCATGGGCGGGTCCCCCAGGGGCCTTGGTCCGGCGCGGATTTCCGGCTTCCGGCCTTTCGGCCGGATTTCGGCGCAGGCGCAGGCG
>CAYYOE010000434.1:0-2793 GCA_964473055.1 uncultured Rhodobacterales bacterium
CTGGCCGAGATCGAGACCAAAATCGCCGAGTTGCGCGCGATGCAGGCGACCCTTCGTGATCTTGTGGACCATTGCGCGGGCGATGCGCGCCCCGACTGCCCGATCCTTGCAGACCTTTCCGCCGGGCGCGACACGGGCTAGGGATTGGCGGTGCCACCGGACCAGGGGGAGGAACCGCCATGCAGCGCAGCCGCGTCAACGACATCATCGCCGACGCCCACGATTTTGTCCGCGCGCACGGCTGGGTCTTGCCGCCCTTCGCCGACTGGTCGCCGGACGAGATGCGGGCGCGCGTGGCCAGCGGCGCGGGCCTGATCCGCGACCGGCGCATGGGCTGGGATATCACCGACTATGGGCAAGGCCGGTTCGACAGCCTTGGGCTGATCCTGTTCACCATCCGCAACGGCTCGCACGCGAACGTCGCCGCAGGGCGGGGGATGCTGTACGCGGAAAAGATGCTGATCTCGGACGTGGATCAGCTGTCGCCCATGCACCGCCACGACCTGAAGACCGAGGACATCATCAACAAGGGCGGCGGCACGCTGGTGCTGGAGCTGTTCACCGCCGCGCCGGACGGGTCCGTGGACGAACGCGCACCGGTCGAAGTGCTGTGCGACGGAATCCCCCGCCACCTGCCCGCGGGCGGGCACCTGAAGCTTGCGCCAGGCGAATCCGTGACTCTGGAACCGCATCATTGGCACGCCTTCTGGGGCGAGGGCGCGCGCGTGCTGATCGGCGAGGTGTCGAACGTCAACGACGACCTGACCGACAACATCTTCCGCGAACCGATCGGGCGGTTTTCCGACATCGCGGAGGACGTGCCGCCGACGCGCCTTCTGGTCAGCGACTACGACCGCTGGCTGGGCTGAGGCGCGGTCGGGGGCCTCTCCCCCCTCCCCTCTCCCAAGGGAGAGGGGTGGCGCTTCCGGCGGGCGGTCAGCCCTCGGTGGCCAGCGCCGTGGCTGTCGCCAGGTCCAGCGCGAGCGCCGCCGCGCCCTGCGCCCAGACCAGATCCCCCCAGGCGCGGATTTCCACCCGCGGTGGTGGGCGCCCGGTGTCCAGCAGCAGCGTCGCCATCTCGGCCAGCACCTCTTCGGCATAGAGGTAGTCGTAGCGCATCCTCTCGCCGGACAGCAGGATCAGCGAGGGGTCGAACAGGTTCGCGACATTGGCCAGTCCCACCGCCAGATACCGCCCCGCCCGGCGAAAGATCGCCCGCGCGGCCGCGTTGCCCGCCTTGGCGTGGTCGTACAGGCTTTCCAGAAGGACAGTGGGCGAGGCCACGCCGCGGTTGCCCCAGTTCAGCGCCGTCGTCGCCTCGCGCACCAGTGCATAGTCGGCAACGTAGGCCTCGAGGCAGCCGCGCCGACCGCAGCGGCACAGCGCCCCGTCCAGCTGCACCTTGGTATGGCCGATCTCGGTGCCCAGGCCCTGCGCGCCCCGATACAGGCGGTTGTCGATCACCAGGCCCATGCCGACGCCGTATTCGATCGTCAGCACCGCGAAATCCGCCAGGTGCCGACCCGCGCCGAACCACAGTTCGGCCAGCGTCACCAAGTTGGCGTCATTGTCCAGAACCACCGGCACGCCCATCCGCGCCTGCAGCGCAGCGCGCAGGTCCACGTCGCGGTCGGCCAGGATTGGCGACCAGGGAACTGTCCCGGCGGCGTGGTCCACCAGCCCCGGCAGGCCCACGCCCACGGCGACAAGGCCGGGACTGCCCGCGGGCAGCGCCGCGCGTGCGTCGTCCAGCACCGCCGCCGCCGCCGCGGCCAAGGTGTCGGTGTCCTGACGCAGCGCGCCCGAGGGCAGCATCGCCTCGGCCAGCCGGTTGCCCGCGAAATCCAGGATGACGGCGGAATGGACGGTATCGGACAGCTTGATCCCGGCCACCGCCCCCGCCTCGGGCCGCACCCCCAGCGCCACGGGCGGGCGCCCGCGCGCCGCATCGCCGGGGCCGCGGGGCAGGGGGTATTCGGCCACCAGTCCGCGCCCGGTCAGGTCGGCCACGGCGGCCGTGACCGAGGCCGGACTGACCGACAGGTCCTTGGCAAGGTCGATCCGGCTGGCGCGGCCCGCGGCGCGGATACGTTCGTACACCTGCGCCCGGATCGGCCTGGCGGGCGCGCCGCCCTGTGCACCCAGCGGGCCGCAACCCTGCGGTCCGGCCGCGTTGCCGGCGATGGGGGCGGTGTCATCGGGCATGGGTGGACGACATTATTTCATTGACCGCGTTAATGATCCGCGGGAACGGCGATGCGATGCCGCCTTGTCGTTTGATGTCTGCCGGATCACGCTGCGTTTTCCCTTCGGCAACGGCTCGATGCTACGCAGCCAGCGAACTTCACGTCAAATTAATTTTGACACCTGAAAGAAATATGCCATTGTCCTAGCCGACTCGGCGCAAGGCCGGGCCATCCGCGTGCCTGTGCTGCGGATGCCAAACCGGGAGGACTACCCAGATGAAGAGAACGCTCGTTCTCGCCGCGGTTCTGACCGCGAGCACCTCGACCTTCGCGCTGGCCCAGACGGTCGGCGTCAGCTGGTCGAACTTCCAGGAAGAGCGCTGGAAGACCGACGAAGCCGCGATCCGCGCCGCGCTGGACGCCGCCGGGGCCACCTATGTATCGGCCGACGCGCAGTCGTCCTCGGCCAAGCAGCTGGCCGATATCGAAAGCCTGATCGCCCAGGGCGTCGACGCGCTGATCATCCTGGCGCAGGACGCATCCGCCATCGGGCCGGCCGTGCAGGCCGCCGCCGACGAAGGCATCCCGGTCGTGGCCTATGACCGCC
>CAYYOE010000435.1:0-2779 GCA_964473055.1 uncultured Rhodobacterales bacterium
TGGGCATGCAAGGCGATGGCACGCGGTGAGACCAACGAGATTACCGGTGCCGAGGCCATGGTGCGGATGCTGCAGGCGCATGGCGTGACGCAGATGTTCGGGTTGTGCGGCGACACCACCTTGCCCTTCTATGACGCGTTGGCCCGGCTCGACCACGGCATCAGCCATGTGCTGACACGGGATGAACGCCACGCGGGATACATGGCTGACGGCTATGCCCGCGTCACCGGCAAGCCGGGCGTCTGCGAGGGGCCGTCGGGCGGCGGCGCGACGTATATCCTGCCGGGCGTGGTAGAGGCGAACGAAAGCTCGATCCCGATCCTGGCCATCACCACCGACGTCAGTACCGCCTCGCGTGGGCGCTATCCGCTCACCGAGCTCGATCAGGTCGCGCTGTTTCGGCCGCTGACGAAGTGGAACGCCTCGCTGGACCAGCCCGCACGGCTTCCGGCGATGCTGCGTGCGGCCTTTCGCGCGATGACGACAGGCCGTCCCGGTGCGGTGCATCTGGCGCTGCCCTTCGACACGCAGAAGGCCCCGGTGGGCGCCGAGGACATCTGGGCCGACCCGCGCCATCGCAGCTTTCCGGCCGAACCTGCGGCACCCGACCCAATGGCAATCCGCGAGGCGGCCGATCTGCTGACGCAGGCGCGGGCAGCGGTGGCGATCTGTGGTGGCGGGCCGGTGATTGCCGGAGCAGAGGCCGCCCTGGCGCGGCTGGCGACGCTGCTGGACCTGCCGGTGGCGACTTCGGTGTCGGGGCAGGGCTCGATCGCCGAGACGGCGCCTCAGGCGGTCGGCGTGGTGGGCTCCAACGGCGGGCATTGGGCAACACGGGCGGTGGTGGACGGGGCGGACCTCGTGATGTTCATCGGCTGCCGGGCGGGGTCGGTGACGACCGAGCGATGGCGCTCGCCGCCGCCAGGGCTCCGGGTCATCCACATCGACAGCGACCCGATGGTCATTGGCGCCAATTATCCTACCGATGTCGCCATCGCCGCCGACGCGCGGCTGGCGCTGGAGGCGCTGGTGGCAGAGCTGGAATCTCGCGGGCCGCTGACGGCTCAGGGCGGCGCGGCGCGGGCGGCAGCGGCGTGGGATGCGAAGCTGGGCGATCTGGCGCCGCTGTCGACGAGCGACGAGGCCCCGATCCGGCCCGAACGGGTGATCGCCACGCTGTCGCGTCTGCTGGACGCGGATGCAATCGTTGTGGCCGACCCCGGCACGCCCTGCCCATACATGTCCGCGCAGTACCGGTTGCGGCAAGCAGGGCGGACCGTCTTTTCCAACCGAGCGCACGGGGCCCTGGGCTATGCGATCTCGGCCGCGATGGGCGCGCATGTTGGCCGACCGGGGGTCAAGACCGTGGCGCTGACCGGCGACGGCTCGTTCGGCTTCTGCGTGGGCGAGTTGGAGACGCTGGTGCGGCACCGGATGCCGATCACGATCGTGGTGTTCTCCAACGCAGCCTTCGGCTGGATCAAGGCGGGCCAGGACTCGGGTTTCGGCAAGCGCTACTACAATGTGGACTTCACGCGCACCGACCATGCCGCTGTGGCCGCCGCCTACGGGCTAAAGTCCTGGCGGGTGGAAACGCCCGACGCGCTGGAACCGGCGCTGCGGGCCGCCCTGGCTGACGGCGGGCCGACGCTGGTCGATGTCATCAGCCAGCCGCTGCACGAGGCCGCGGCGCCGGTATCGGAATGGATCGCATGACGGCCGATCTGGCCCAGCGCATCATCGGTTTCGACCTGTGGCATCTGGCGCTGCCCGTCGTGTCGCGCCGCGACCACGGCATCGGCCGGGTCGAGGCCGAGGTGGAGGTGGTGGTCCTGCGCCTGAGGACAGAGGACGGCACCGAGGGCTGGGGCGAGGCTGCCTGCTGGTCGGTCTTTACCGGATCGCCCGAGGCAAGCCTCGCCGCGCTGGACCGCTACATCCGCCCGCATGTGCTGGGCCGCCCGCTGGCCGAGGCTGCGGGCATGACGGCGGACGCCGCCCGCGCGGTCGCGCATTGCACCGAAGCGAAGGCGGCGCTGGAAACCGCGCTGCTGGACCTGACGGGCAGGGTTGCGGGACTGCCGGTCTGGGCGCTGCTTGGCGGTTGCGCGCAGCCCGAGATCCCGCTGTCCGTGTCGCTCGCGGACCCGGATTTCGACGCCGACCTCGCATTGGTGGAGAGGCTGCGCGCCGACGGCGTCGGTATCGTCAAGCTTAAGGCGGGCGTGGCAGGGCACCGCTTCGACCTCGACCGGCTGGAACGGCTGCGGCGCGATCATGCTGACCTCGACATCCGGGTCGACTACAACCAGGGGTTGGCGCCGGAAACAGCCGCCGCCTGCCTGCGCGAGGTGGCGGCTTTTCGGCCCGGCTTCATCGAGCAGCCAGTTGCGGCGGCGCAGTTCGACCTGATGCGGCGGCTGCGCGAGACCCTGGACGTGCCGTTGCTGGCCGATGAGAGCGTGTTCGGCCCCGAGGACATGCAGCGCGCCATCGCAGACGGCATGTGCGACGGCGTCTCGGTCAAGGTGATGAAGGCCGGTGGTCTCTTGCGGGGTCAGACGGTCGCGCGCATGGCGGCGGTCGCAGGTCTGACGGCCTATGGCGGCGACATGTTCGAGACCGGTCTGGGCCATCTCGCCGGCGCCCACATGATCGCGGCGACGCCCGAGATCGGGCTGGGCTGCGAATTCTACCAGGCGCGCTACTACCTGGCCGAGGATATCCTTGCGGAACCCTTCCCGATCCGCGACGGTCGCGTGACGGTGCCGCAGGGGCC
>CAYYOE010000436.1:0-2768 GCA_964473055.1 uncultured Rhodobacterales bacterium
CGCAGTTCCTCGACCTCATCCTCGGCGAAACGCGGCAGGATCGGTGCGCGCTTCTGCGCGGCGAAGGCACAGCGCCGGGCAATTTCCACCGTGCTCTCCAGCGCCTCGGGCAGGTCGGCGAACAGCGCCGCCATCTCGGCCTCGGACTTGAGATAGTGCTGCGGCGTCAGGCGGCGGCGCGGCTCGGACTGGTCGACATAGGTGCCGTCGGCGATACACAGCAGCGCGTCATGCGCCTCGTAAAGGTCGGGCTTGACGAAATGCACGTCGTTGGTTGCCACCAGCGGCAGGTTCAACGCATGGGAGATGGCGACGAGGCCCGCCTCGCTGTCGGCTTCGGCTTCGGGCAGGCGACCGCCCTCGCCGGGGTGACGCTGCAGTTCCACATACAGCCGGGCCGGGAAGGCGGCGGCCAGTCGCGTGGCCAGCGCCCCGGCCCGCGCGCCATGCCCCCCCCGGATCAGCCGACCGAGCGGACCGTCAGCCCCGCCCGTCAGGCAGATCAGGCCGTCCGCATGCGCCTCGACCTCCTCCACCGTCACCTGCGGGCGGTCGCGGTCCGCACCAAGGTACAGGCAGGTGTTCAGCTGCATCAGGTTCAGATAGCCCGCCTCGGACTGCGCCAGCAGCACAAGGGGCGCCGGGTCCCTCGGACGCTCGCCCGGCGCCGCGGGGTCGAACGCGACCTGGATCTGACAGCCGACAATGGGCTGGACGCCGGCACCCAGCGCGCCCACGCTGAACTCCAGAGCGGCGAACATGCCGTTCGTGTCGGTCAGGGCGACGGCGGGCATCCCCATGTCGGCCACCAGCTTCGGCAGCTTCTTCACGGGGATCGCGCCCTCCAGCAGGGAATGCTCGGAATGGACGCGCAGGTGGATGAATCGGGGGGATCGCGACATGGGGTCAGGCTAGCGCGCGACATCGCCGGGCGGAATGCCCAAAGCGCAGGCAGCCCTCTGGGACGAACAGCGCTGCGACACGGCCATCGCTTGCAAAACCCGCGTCCACCCGCTTTCCTCGGTCCCCGGAACACACGCCTCCGGTTTTCCGCCGCATCGGGCCGGGAGGGGCAGGAAAGACAGCGGCAAGGCCACAGATGACGGATACCCCGGCGACCACGACCTTCCTGTTGAATGGCGCGCCCGTGACCGCCACCACGTCACCCACGGCGACGCTTCTGGACTGGCTGCGGCTGGACCGCGGCCTGACGGGCACCAAGGAAGGCTGCAACGAAGGCGACTGCGGTGCCTGCACGGTGATGGTGGCGGGCCCGGACGGGGTGCCGCGCGCGCTGAACGCCTGCATCCTGTTCGTCCCGCAACTTCAGGGCCGGGCCGTGCGCACGGTCGAGGGGCTGGCCGCCCCCGACGGCACACCGCACCCGGTGCAGGCGGCACTGGTCGATCACCACGGGTCGCAATGCGGCTTCTGCACGCCGGGCATCGCCGTGGCGCTGGCGACGGCCCACGCCTCCGGCGCGACCGACCACGCCGACCGGATCGCGGGCAACCTCTGCCGCTGCACCGGCTACGCCCCCATCCTGCGCGCCGCCCGAGCGGCCGAGACCGCGCCCGTTCCCGCCTATCTGGCCGCGGACCGCGCACCTGCCTTCGATATGGTCCAAGTATCCTCGGGGGGAGGTGGGGCAATGCCCCACCCGGGGGGCAGACAGCCCCCCGTTCTCGTGGCCCCCGACTTCGATCCCCTCCGTCCGACCGACCTCGACACCTTCGCTTACTGGTACGCGGCCAACCCCGACGCGACGCTCATCGCCGGGGCGACCGACGTGGGGCTCTGGGTGACGAAGCAGCTACGCAGCTTGCCGAAGGTCGCCTTCCTGTCCGGGCTGACAGCGCTCCGCATGATCGAGGTGACCGACAGCCACATCCGCATCGGCGCGGGCGCGACGCTGAACGACCTGCGCCCGGTGATGGACGCGCACCATCCGGCCTTTGCCGAACTTATCCGCCGCTACGGGTCGGATCAGGTGCGCAACGCCGCGACCGTGGGGGGCAACATCGCCAACGGCAGCCCGATCGGCGACAGCCCGCCGCCCCTGATCGCGCTGGGCGCCACGCTGCACCTGCGCCGGGGACAGGACCGGCGGGCACTGCCGCTCGAGGACTTCTTCCTCGCCTACGGCCGACAGGACCGGCAGCCCGGCGAGTTCGTGGAAGCCGTGACGATCCCCCGCCAGCCCGACCGCCTGCGGGTCTGGAAGGTATCGAAACGCTTCGACCAGGACATCTCGGCCATCTGCGGGGCGTTCCGCATCACGGTCGACGGCGGCACCGTCACCGACGCTCGCATCGCCTTCGGCGGCATGGCCGCGACGCCGAAGCGCGCCCGCGCGGTCGAGGCGGCACTGACTGGCCAACCGTGGAGGGAAGCCACGGTGCGCGCCGCAATGGATGCCTTCACCGAGGACTATCAGCCGATCTCGGACATGCGGGCATCTGGCGCCTACCGGCTGGAGGTGGCCCGAAACCTGCTGATGCGCGCCTGGCTGGCGGATCAGGGGGCCGAGACCTCGGTCCTGCGGGTGACGGCATGACGGTGACAAAGCCCCTGCCGCACGACAGCGCGCCCCTGCATGTGGCGGGCGCGGCGCGGTATGTGGACGATCTTCCGCTACCCGCCGATGCGCTGCACCTTGCCTTCGGGCTGTCCACGGTGGCGCATGGCGAGATCCTGTCCATGGACCTGTCGGCCGTGCGCGCGGCGCGCGGCGTCGTCCTGGTCCTGACGGCGGCCGACCTGCCGCA
>CAYYOE010000437.1:0-2767 GCA_964473055.1 uncultured Rhodobacterales bacterium
TCTGCGGGCTTTGCGTCACGGCCAGGAAATAGCCGAACAGGATCGCCCCGATCAGGATGGTGTAGATCGCGACCGAGGTGCGCAGCGCCTCGATCAGGCTTTCCAGCAGCCGCCGCGCTGTCAGCTTGCCCCGCAGCACGCCGATCAGCGCTGTCAGGAAGGATCCTACCGCCGCCGCCTCGGTCGCTGTCGTGACGCCGAAGTAGATCGACCCGATGATCAGCACGAACAGAAGCAGCACCGCCCAGACGCCGGCAAGCGAGCGGACCGCATCGCCCAGCCGGAACGGCTCGCCCGCAGGCAGGCGCCTGCCGTAGGCGATACGAACGGTCGCCATGTACATCAGGATGGCGATCAGCCCCGGCACGATCCCCGCGATGAACAGGACGCCGACATCCTGTTGTGTGATGTACCCGTAGACGGCAAGCACGATCGATGGCGGAATCAGGATGCCCAACGTGCCGCCCGCCGCGATGACCCCGGTCGACACATCGTCGGGGTAGCCCGCACGCTTCATCTCGGGCAAGGCGATCTTGGTCATGGTCGCCGCGGTTGCCACCGACGATCCGCAGATCGCGGCAAAGCCCGCGCAGGCGCCAACGGTCGACATCGCCATTCCGCCGCGCATGAACCCGAACCAGTGCCGCCCGGCGCGGAACAGTTCGGACGACACGCCGGAGTTGGTGGCCAGCACGCCCATCAACACGAAGAACGGGATGAGCGTCAGGTTGAAGTCGGTGACTGTGCGGATCGGCGACTGCGCGAGCAGGTTCAGCCCCGGACCCCATCCTGCGACGGCCGAGAAGCCGCCGACGCCGACCAGGCCCATCGCGATCCCGATGGGCACGCGCAGGATCATCATCGCGAACAGCGCGACGAAACCCGCGACTGCGATCGTGTCGCCGCTCATGCGTCGCGGTCCGGTTGGGTGTCAATCGCATCGAAGTGGTCAAGCGTGCCACGGCCGGTCACGATCAGGATCAGACGCGCAAGGATTGTCGCGACGCTGACCGCGACGCCCGCCCAGATCAGCCCCATCAAGGGCCAGGCCTTCAGGCGCAGGTCCATCGTGGACTCTCCGCTTACCGCGGCGCTGGAGACCCGGCCAAACATCTTCCAGGCCAGCAGGACCGCAAAGACCAGCAGAACGCTCCACGCCAGGGTGTCGATCACGCGCCTCGGGCCGCGCGGCAGCGCATCGGCGAGGATATCCACCTTGATGTGCGACCCACGGTAGCCGACGCTGGCAAAGCCCCACATGATCGCGGCGCCCAGCAGCAACCGCGATAGATCGAACGCATCGGGCAGCGGGAAGGCAAAGAGATAGCGCCCGACGGCCGACGCGACCACGAGCAGGGTCACCAGACCCATGATCAAGCCCGCCACGATCTCGATGGCAAGGACCGTTCGTTCCAGGATGCGCGTCATCGCGAAAACCGGGCAGGCGGCGCTCGGCCGCCTGCCCGTGTGCACTCAGAACCGGCTGTCGTGGCGTTCAAGCGCGGCCATGTAGGCGTCGAAGTGGTCCTGCGCGCTCTCGCCGACATCGGCCTTCCACTGGTCGAGCAGGGGTGCCGCGGCGTCGCGCCACATCTGAACCTCGTCGGCGGTCGGCTCGTAGAGCGTGTGATCGCCTGAATCGATCATCTTCTGCCGCCCCGATGCCTCGTTCTCGGCCCAGCCGGTCGAGAACTGGCGCGACCATTCCGGCGTGCAGTGATCGTCCATGATCGCGCGCAGGTCCTCGGGCATGCTGTTGTAGGTGTTTCGGTTGATCAGCAGAAGCTGCGCCGAGATGTAGAACGGCATGTCGAGGTGGTTCTTCACCGCGCTGTCGATGCCGAAGATATAGACCGAGTTCCACGGGAAGGTCAGGGCATCGGCGGTGCCGTTGGCGATCGCCTCGCGCGCCTCGGGCGCGGGCACCTGCACCGGCCCGCCGCCCAACAGGCTGACAAAGCGCGACATGGTGGCATGCGCAGGCCGCACGTTCAGGCCGCGCACGTCGGCCGGAACGCGGATCGGGTCGCGCGAATGGAAGGTGCCGGGATCGTGCGGGTTCGCCAGGCAGAATTTCACGTCCGCCATCTCGGTCTCGGCGATGGGCGCATACCACTCGTGCAGCGCCTGAGCGCCTGCGATCGAGTCGTTCGCCAGGAACGGGATCTCGATCAGGCTGTAGATCGGAAAGCGTCCGGCCTGATAGCCGGGGTTGACGTAGCCGATGTCGGCAATGCCATCGCGCGTCATGTCGTAGTGGTCGGGCGCCGCACCCAACTGCTGCGCCGGGAAGATCGTCACCCCGATCCGACCGCCCGACGCCTCGCTCAGCGATTGCACCCAGGGCTCGATCCCCAGTTCCTGGATCGGATGCGTTGGCGGCACCCAATGTGCAAGCCGGAGATTGAATTCCTGCGCCGTCGCCGCGCCGGTTATAGCCGTTCCGACCAGCATGGCGGACGCCAGAAGTCTGGTGATCATGTAGTGCCTCCCTATTGGCCTTCCGGCTCGTCGCGGCCGAAAGTGCTGCTAAACCATGGGGGGGCGGGCAGCCTGTCGCAAGTCCGAAGCGGCATGACCATAATTCGTTTTGGGAGGAGCCTAATGACAATCCGTATAGATGGCACAAGCCTGCGCCTGTCCGACATCGACGCCGTCGCGCGCGGTCGCGCCGAGGTTCGCCTGACCGACGACGCCCGCGTGCTGGCCCGCGTGGCGGCGTCCCGCGAGGTCATCGCAGGCGCTGTGGCGCGGGGGGAACAGATCT
>CAYYOE010000438.1:0-2756 GCA_964473055.1 uncultured Rhodobacterales bacterium
CCCCCGAGGCCCCGAGGCGCAGGCTGTCGGTCAGCCAGACCTCGCCGCGCGCACCGGCGCTGATACCATCGACGTTCCCGGTCGTCGGGACATATTCGTACTGGGCGACAAGGTTCACAACCAGATCGCCCAGCGGCTGGTCGCTGACCAGCCCGCCGCCCGGGGCTGTCGGCGCCAGTGGCGCGGTCAGGATCACCACGCCCTGCACATAGTCGATGCGGTAGTCACGACCCTCGACCAGCCGCCGCGACGACACGACCCGGCCGGTATCCGCCCCGCGGGTCTCGACGATCAGCGTCTCGGACCCCGCTTCGATGTCGCGGCGCGAAAGGAAATAGGCGCTGCCTCCGGTGCCGCGGAAGACGTCGCGCTGCGCAAGGGTGTCGGGCTGCGAGGCATAGACCGAAATGCGCGCGCGCGCCTCGCCCGTAGCGGTCGTCGCCGGCGTGCGGTAGGTGCCGGACAGGCCGTAAAGCGTGCGGTCTGTGCGCACGATACGCGACAGGTCCGCGTCGGGTCGGAAATCGCCCCACATCAGGTGGCTGCCGTCGCGTTCGGCGCGCAGGAAGAACCGGCCCGAGGTGGGGGCGAGGTTCTCGGTGCGGGAATCGTCGCCTGTGGTCACCCAGACGTCGCGATCCTGGATCTGGCGCAGAACCTGATCTGGAAACTTGCGCCCAAAGTTGCGGAACACGTCGCGCAATTCGTCCTCGCGCGTGTCGACCGAAGCGGTGATCCGCGTGCCGTTGGCCAGAACTCCATCGACGAAGCCCGAGATCCGGCCAAGGCGATAGGATTCCCGTGACTGCAGGTCGTAGCCGAGGGTGAAGTCGGCTATTCCGGTGGCGAAGAACTCGCGTGTCGGCACCGTGACGACGCGGGTTTCGCCCCGACCGTTCAGGGTCGCCGCGACCGCATGGTCCCCTGGCGGCAGGATCCGCTGGATCACGAAGCTTCGACCTGGATCGGGGATGACTTCCTCGTCCATCACCCGGATCCGCGCGAAGGCGGGCACATCCTCGCCCGACACGGTGACCGCAGCGCCGCGCACCGGGATGCGCCGGCGCAGGGTCCGGTCCTCGGCTTCGCCGGCCGCCGTGACCGGACCATCAGACCGCGCGGCGTCCAGCCGCGTCGTCGTCCGTTCCAGCGGGAGCGGTGCGGTTTCGTCGTAGCGGCCCGCGGCGTCGTAGACCCTCAGCGTATAGGACATGCGGGCGGGCGCGTCCTCTGGCACCGCCCAGTCGGCTTGCCCGTTCGGCGCAATCGGCAGTGCCGTGACCGGGCGCCCGCTGTCGGCGTCCAGGATCAGAACCTCGCCCCGCGCGATGAAGGCAGGATAGTTCGACGAAGCGCGGAAGGGCACGACATCGCCCGCGACATAGCTGCGCCGCAGGTCGGCCGTTACCACGTTCAGCACAGTCCGCGCACCCAGTGCGTCGCGAGTAAGCCGGAGGCCAAGCCGGTCGAACACCCTGTTAGCCTCGCGCACCGGATCGGACGCCGCCGGCGCTCCGGCAAGCGTGCGCTGCGTGCCGCGTCCAGGTGGCCCGTCCTCGACCGAAATCGAGAAGCCCAGGTCCCCGAGGTCCGTCAGAACGGTTCCTTCCGTATTTGGCGCAGCGGGACGCCGCACCACGGTGCCCGCGTCGGCGTGGGCGCAGGCGGGCGGCAACGCCCCGTCAAACAGCGCGCATCCAGTTTGTGCTCTGACCGGGGCTGCAGAAGCGGCAAGGGCAAGCGCGGCCGTTCCAAGGGAGAGACGCACAAGACTGGGGAACCTGGTCACTGGTTTCATGGTCGTCCCCCTCGTTCGTTTGCAGCACGGGCTGGCGAACTCACGACCACCGTTTCGACCGTCAGGGCGTAGCGACCGTTCGCGGGCCAAAGTCGGCGGACGGCAGCCTCAACCGCCCCCGCGCGGGTCCGGCCGTTGCGGGCATCCTCTCCGGGTGCCAGCTGGTAGGTTATCCGGAGGACCGAGGGTGTCCCGGCGATCTCGGTCACCATCCGGACAAGCCCCGCCTCCAGTTCCGACCGGAGCGTTGTTCCGGCGAAAGCCGCCGCGGCGATGTCGACGCGCACGACTCGTGACAGCGACGCGCCGAAATCCATGCGGGTGATCATGCCGGGCGTCAGCCGGACCACGCGGGGGTTCTCGCTTGTCACACGGAATCCGGTAGGTAGCGTCCGCTCGTCGAGACGCAACATGAAGTTGCTGCCGATGTCGCGCGGCAGGGCGGCGCAGGGCAGGCTGAACCGTCCGAACTGATCGGTCGTCACCGCCAGGCCGTTCGGCGTCACCAGCCGCACGCCCGGGATACCCGGCTCGCTCATGTCCTCGGGGCCGGTTTCAGGCGAAAGGTCACCCAGTTTGCCGGTCGAGAACTCCTGATTGGACACCATCGGCACCGCACTGCCCAGGGCATCGCGGGCGATCCCATCGTGGTTGGCGTCGTCAAAGACCCGTCCGATGACTGTACCGCAGGCAAAGACCGGATCGGCCTCGACCCGAACCGTCGCCCTCGCCTCGCGCGAGACCGGGCGTCCCGAGATCGAATCACGCGCAACCGCAGTATTGACGTGCCGTCCGGGGGTGACCGAACTGCTGACGAAGGTGGCGAGCGTCACTGTCGAGGTCGCGCCCGGCGCTAGTGTCACATCCTCCCAGACAAGCCGCCGACCCGATACGGTGGGTTCCGTCGGCGCGCCGTCCAGGGTCCCGGTCCCGGGTCGGTAGAGAAAGCCGCGCGGCA
>CAYYOE010000439.1:0-2755 GCA_964473055.1 uncultured Rhodobacterales bacterium
CGCTAAGGTCCGCCTTGATCTGCGGATTGCGCCGGGCCAGACGGGCGACACGCTCCACCAGGTCGGTCAAGGCGATCCGGCCCGGGAAGGCGCCAGCCTCGATCATCGCGCGCAAGACCAGCATCTTGTAGCTGCGGGTCATGCGGGTCGTCTCGATCTCGTCAAGAAGCGCGCGATGTGCGGTCCAGGCGGTGCGCTGCGCGTCAGACTGGTCGCCCATGTCGGCAACGAACCCCAGCCAGCCCGCATGCCCCGTCCGGCCGGGGTTGAAGCCTGCGTGCTGAACCTCCGATGCTGTGGGCCTTGTGCCGTGACGCTCGCGGAAGTCTCGATAGAAAGCGGCCAGTTCCTCGCCATCGCGCGGCTGGCGGATCAGGGATCGCAGGATGTCGAGCGCCTGCAGGTCATAGGTCACTTCACAGCCAACCGGGAACTGGATCAGCTTGTCGGTCAGCCGCTCCAGCGCTAGCCGCAAGGCGCCGTCACCTGCGCCCAGCTTTAACAGCGTGCGGAACTTGGTCAGGAAAATCCGGTGGTTGCCGATATAGTCGATAACTGCCAGATGCGTCTTGTGCGCCGACCGCCGCAACCCGCGGCCCAGTTGCTGCAGCCAGATCACCGGGCTTTCGGTGGGGCGCAGCATCAGGACGGTGTCGATCGAGGGCACATCGACGCCCTCGTTGAACATGTCGACGGCGAAGACGATGTCGAGATTGCCGCCCTCCAGCGCCTTCAGCGCGCTGGCCCGCGGGGCGGAGGTGTCGCCCGAATGGACCGCCACAGCGCGCAGCCCGCGGGCTTGCGCGAAATCGGCCATGAAATCGGCGTGGCGGCGGGACACGCAGAAACCGATGGTCTTCTTGCCGCCGCGTTTCGCCAGCTGTTCGAGGGCGTTTTCGGCGCGGGCCTGGGTGGCGACGGCCTCGGTCAGGGCGGCCTCGTCGAACCGCCCGCTGCGCCAGGGGATCTGGGAGTATTCGACCGGGTCGGGCACGCCGAAATAGTGGAACGGCGCCAGAAGCCCGCGGTCGATCCCGGACCACAGATCGCATTCGTAGACGAGGTTTTCCTCGCACAGGCCCAGCAGGTCGCCGCCATCGCTGCGGTCGGGCGTGGCGGTCAGGCCCAGCAGAAAGCCGGGCTGGAAATGGTCGATGATGCGCCGATAGGTGGCAGCCGCCGCATGGTGGAATTCGTCGACCACGATGTAATCAAACGCGCGGGGATCGAACCGGGTCAGATGCGCATTGCGCGCCAAGGTCTGGACGGAGGCGAAGACGATATCGGCCTCTGCTTGCTTTTCCTCGCCGCTGTAGCGCCCAAGCCGCGCGCGTGGCCGGACGGCGCGGAAGGCGGCCATCGCTTGGGTCAGGATCTCCTCGCGATGCGCCACGAAGAGGACGCGGGCCGCGTCCGCGCTGTCGAAGGCTGCAAGAAGGGTCTTGCCCAACCCCGTGGCCAGCACGACCAGCCCCGCACCGTAGCCCTTCGCCCGGGTCGCGCACAGGGCCGCCAGCGCCTCAGCCTGAACCTCGTGCGGGGTGAGTGCAGTTTCCGGGGCTTCCACCGGGGCACCGGTGATCGTGGGCCGGGGTGTAACGCGGCGCGCCTCGTAGGCATCGATCCAGGCGGGCGTCAGTTCGGTTACCTCGGGCCGGGAGAGCAACGCCTCGAAGGCCGCCCGAGCGGACAGAAGCGGGGCAGGATCGCCCGGATCGACATGGCGCAGGTTCCATTCGATGCCATCGGTCAGCGCCGACCGGGACAGGTTCGACGACCCGACGATCAGCGCTCCGCCGTCACCCGCGAAGGTGAACATCCAGGCCTTGGGGTGGAACGGGATCTGCGCCGCCTGGAACACATGCAGCCTGCGCGCGCCGTCAAGATCGGCAATCAGCCGCAGCGCCGCCGGTTCCGTCACGCCCAGATAGTCGCCGGTCAATAGCCGCAGTTCGCCACCCCGGTCCAGCAGATCGCGCAGATGCGGCAGGACCAGCCGCACACCGGATGTCATCAGGAAGGACACCGACAGATCGACGGCGCGCGCCCGGTCGATCAGCGGGCACAAATGGGCATGCAGCGCGTCCTCGCCGCCCGAGATCAGCGGGCGATCATGCGGCATGCCGGGCAAGGGGCCGGGTACCGCCAAGGGCGGATCGAGGCGCAGGTGGACATGGCCGCCAGTCTCGATCAGCGTCACCCGCGCGGTCGTGCCTCCCGTCTCGAGAAGGGCTTGCGCGGGGCCGACCCTAGCGGCGAGGGCCGCTTGCTCTGCGGCGGAAAGCGCCCGCCACCGTGCGACATGACGACGGGGCGCAAGGGCAAGACCTGCGCCGTGGCGGATCAGGATGACATGGGCGTCGCATTCGACGATGGCGCTGGCAGGGGCATCGCACAATGCGCAGGACGGGTTGCCTGACCCCTCAGGGACACCCGAACCGCAGGTCACGTCTTCTTCACCACGGCATTCACCCACACTTCGGACGCGCGACCCGGGCGGCAGTCCCGGCTTTCCCAAAGGTCAGGTTGGCCAAATCCGTCGCATCCGTCCAGGAGAGCCGTGAGGCGTTCGGCAGACAGGTCGGTGAACCGGCGTCCGTCTTTCACCCGCTCGCCCGTTCCGCGCTTGAAAGACAGGTAGAGCGCACCGCTCGGCACCAGATGTGCCGCCAGCCGATCGGTGACACCGGGCAAGTCAGACTCGGCCACATGCAGCAGCGAGGCGCAGGCCCAGATTCCTTCGAACGGATGCTCC
>CAYYOE010000440.1:0-2750 GCA_964473055.1 uncultured Rhodobacterales bacterium
GCGGGCAGGGCAACGACGGCGGGCTGACGCCCTGGCAGATCGCGCAGGAACTGGTGGCCCTGCGGCTGGCCGAGGTCGTGGTGGTGCATGACGAGAAGGAACCGCAGGACACGTCGCTCTATCCGCGCGGCCTGACGATCCGGCCCCGCGCGGACCTTGACGCCGTGCAGAAGCGCCTGCGCGAGGTGCCGGGCGTGACGGCCATCGTCTACGTCCAGACCTGCGCCGCCGAGAAACGCCGCCGCCGCAAGAAAGGCGCGTTCCCCGACCCTGACCGGCGGGTGTGGATCAACCCCGATGTGTGCGAAGGCTGCGGCGATTGCGGGGTGCAGTCGAACTGCGTGGCCATCGTGCCGGTGGACACGCCCCTGGGCCGCAAGCGCGCCATCGACCAGTCGGCCTGCAACAAGGATTTCAGTTGCCTCAAGGGGTTCTGCCCCTCGTTCGTCACGGTCGAGGGCGGCACGCCGCGCCGGTCCGCGGGGCAGGGGGTGGATACCGCGGGCCTGCCCGACCCGGTGCTGCCCGTCATCCGCGGCACCTGGAACGCGGTCATCGCGGGGGTTGGCGGTACCGGCGTCGTGACGCTTGGCGCGATCCTAGCGCAGGCCGCGCAGATCGAGGGCAAGGGTGCCGCGATGGTCGAGATGACCGGCATCGCGCAGAAGGGCGGCGCGGTGCATATCCATGTGCGCATGGCCGAACGGCCCGAGGATATCGCCGCGGTCCGTCTGGCGGCGGGCGAGGCCGATGCCCTGATCGGCGGCGATCTGGTGGTCAGCGCCGGGGGCAAGACGCTGGCCCTGACCGCCCCGGGCCGCACCGCGGGCGTGGTCAACAGCCATCAGGTGATGACCGGCGCCTTCACACGCGACGCCGACTTCCGCCTGCCGGGCACGGGGCTGGCCCGCGCCATCACCGGGCGGCTGGGGCAGGGTGCGCACCTGTTCGACGCGACCCGGCTTGCCGAGGTGGCGCTGGGGGATGCGATCTATTCCAACATGGTGGTGCTGGGCGCCGCCTGGCAGCGCGGGCTGATCCCGCTGTCGCATGCGGCCATCGCCCGGGCGGTCACGCTCAACGGGCAGGCGGTGTCGGCGAACCTCGCGGCCTTCGAGCTTGGCCGCTGGGCAGTGTTGCATCCAACCCAAGCCGCAGCGATGGGCGCGGCCGAGCCGCCCGAGGACACGCCCGAACAGGTCATCGCGGCGCTGGAGGCGCATCTGGTGGCGTACCAATCCCCCCGGCTGGCCCGACGCTGGCGGAAGCTGTGGGAACAGGCGGAAGATCCGCGCCTGCAACTTGCCATCGCGCGGGGCTACCACAAGGTGCTGGCCTACAAGGATGAATACGAGGTCGCGCGGCTGCATCTGGACACGAAATCAAGTCTGGCCAATGCATTCGACGGTGATCTTCGCGTGACCTATCACCTCGCGCCGCCGGGCCTGTCACGCTCCGGCCCCGACGGGCGGCCGGCCAAGCGCGCCTTCGGTCCCTGGGTCGAGCGGGCGTTCGGCGTGCTGGCCTGGATGAAGCGTCTGCGCGGCTCGCCGATGGACCCGTTCGGCTACGCCGCCGAGCGCCGGGCGGAGCGTGCTGCGATCCGGGCCTACCGGGCCGACATCGAGCATGTGCTGTCTACCCTGCGCCCCGCAACGATGGACGCCGCCGTGGCCCTGGCCGAACTGCCCCTGTCGGTGCGCGGCTTCGGGCCGGTCAAGGCGGCGGCGGCTGAGGGTGCGAGGGCGCGGCGCGCCGAGCTGCTGTCGGCCCTGGCGGCGGCGGATTCGCCAATGGCGCGCGCGGCGGAATAGGCGTCACGAAAGTTTCACCCAGGCTGGTCAGAATCGACAGTCTTCGATACCGCGCTAGAACCGGCGTGCGAGGACCGGAAGGGACCGAACGAGACATGGGTGAACCACGCCACGTCGCCCGCGAGATCAGCTACGCCAGTTCCGCCCGCACGCGCGGCGGGCGCGCGCTGATCCGGGTGCTGGAGAACGTCACGGGCCGCATGGGCCTGATCCGCCGTGCCGAAGGCTATGAACACGAGGTCGCCCAGGGCCGCGATTTCTGGCAGGTGATGGTCGAGCGCTATGGCCTGACGCTGGATATCGTCGGCGGCAATCTGGACCTGATCCCCCGGACGGGGCCGGTAGTGGCGATCGCCAATCACCCCTACGGGATCCTCGACGGATTGATCCTGGGCCATGTGCTTTCGGTCACGCGCGGCGACTTTCGCATCCTGGCGAACCGCGTGTTCCGCAAGGCGGAAGAACTGAACCGCATCATCCTGCCCGTGTCCTTCGACGAGACCAGGGAGGCGATGGCGACCAACCTGGAAACGCGCAAGACGGCGCTGTCCTATCTGGCGGGCGGCGGGGCCATCGGGGTGTTTCCCGGGGGCACGGTCAGCACCGCGCCGCGCCCCTTCGGCCAGCCGATGGACCCAGGGTGGCGCGGGTTCACCGCCAAGATGATTGCGCGGTCGAACGCGGTGGTGGTGCCGGTGTTCTTCGACGGGCACAACAGCCGCCTGTTCCAGCTGGCCAGCCACCTGCATTCCACCCTGCGGCTGGCGCTGCTGATCAACGAGTTCCGTGCGCGCGTGGACGAGCCGGTGCGGATGGTCGTGGGCCAGCCGATCGGGCGGGACGACCTGGCACCCTACCTGACCGACCAGAAACGGATGATGGATTTCCTGCGCGCGCGGACCTATGCCTTGTCGCCACGGCCCCTGCGGTCGCTCG
>CAYYOE010000441.1:0-2748 GCA_964473055.1 uncultured Rhodobacterales bacterium
TCGGCGCGGGATCGGACCCGCAACCGCCCCGTGGACGTGTCCGGCTATGCCTGGGTGGACGACCCTGCCGTCCTGGCCGCACGGGATGACGTGGATGTGCTGGTCGAGGTGATGGGCGGGTCGGACGGCCCGGCGATGGCCGCCACCGAGGCCGCCCTTGCGCAGGGCCGCGATGTGGTGACGGCGAACAAGGCGCTTCTGGCACTGCATGGGCACCGACTGGCCCAAGCGGCCGAAGCGCGGGGCCTGACAATCCGGTTCGAGGCGGCGGTGGCAGGCGGCATCCCGGTCATCAAGGCCTTGACCGAAGGGCTGGCGGGCAACGCCATCACCCGTGTCATGGGCGTGATGAACGGCACCTGCAATTACATCCTGACCCGGATGGAAGATGCGGGCCTGCCCTATGACACGGTATTCGAAGAAGCCCGCGCGCTGGGTTATCTGGAGGCCGACCCGACGCTCGATGTGGGCGGCATCGACGCGGGCCACAAGCTTGCGCTGCTGACTGCCGTGGCCTTTGGCGCGCGGGTGGACTTCGCGGGTGTCGCCATCGAAGGGATCGAGCGGGTGACGATCGAGGATATCCGCCATGCTGCCGACATGGGGTTCCGGATCAAGCTGCTGGGCGTGGCACAGATGACAGGCCGGGGCCTGGAAAGCCGCATGTCGCCCTGCCTGGTGCCCGCCGACAGCCCGCTGGGGCAGTTGCAGGGCGGCACGAACATGGTGGTTCTGGAAGGCGACGCGGTGGGACAGATCGTGCTGCGCGGGGCCGGGGCCGGGGCAGGGCCTACGGCAAGCGCAGTGATGGCTGATGTGATTGACCTGGCACGCGGCATCCGGGTGCCGACCTTCGGCCAACCGGCCGTCACCCTGGCTTCCCCCCGCGCGGCCGCGGCCGCTGCGCCGGCACCTTATTACTTGCGCATGGCCCTGGTCGACAAACCCGGCGCGCTGGCCAAGATCGCGGCTGTCCTTGGCGATGCAGGCGTGTCGATCGACCGGATGCGCCAATACGCCCACGACACCGCCGCGGCCCCGGTGCTGATCGTGACGCACCGCACCACGCGGACCGCGCTGGACGAGGCGATTGCCGCCATGGCGGCAACAGGTGTTCTGGCATCGGACCCGGTGGCGCTGCGCATCGAAAGCGTCTGATCGCGCTTGACGGATGGCGAGGCGCGCCGTCTGATCGGGTTGACCCGCCCGGAGGATCGAATGCGCGGCGCCGCTGTCTGCCTTGGGTTCATCGTCGTCCTGGAGTTTGGCACCTTCCCGGCGCTGGCCCAGATGCTTCCCGGTGCCGACAACCCCGACTATCGCACGGCGATCAGTGCGGCCCTTGCCGCCGACGATCCGCAGGCGATGGCTGATCTGCACGCGCTGGCCGAGGGCGGAAACGCTGCCGCAACGGTCGCGCTGGCGACGGTGGCAACCTGGTATTCTGTCGGCACCACCCTGGCCGAACGCAACCGCTATCGCCGCGTGAACGGCGCGCCGCTGGATGACGGCGCGGCGGCTGTGCATCCGGCCTATGCCTTGTGGTCGGGGTTCGAAACCGTCCAGCCGGACGAGATGTTCGCCCGTGCTGAAGGACTGTTCGAAGCCGGAGAGCCGCTGAAGGGTGCTGCGGTCCTGAATCACTGGGTGAACCAGACCGGCGCTTTCGGTGAGGTGCCCGCCGCCTTCTGGACGGAGTTGCCCGTTGCCCCCTGGACGCGCGCGCTGGCGCTGGTGTCGCGCCTGGCCTCGCAGCCGGAATCGGCGGCGGTGGATCTGGCGATCCTGGCGACATGGATGGACGCCGACCTGCCCGAGGGGTGGCTGGCCTTGAACATGATCGAAAGTGGCAGGATTGCGGGCGGCAGCGGGGCAGAGGTGACGCCGCTGCGAGGGCTGATCGAGGCGCGCCTTGCCGCGCGCGACCCGGCCGAGGTGGCAGACCGGCAGGCCGCAGCGGCTGCCTTGCGCGCGCAGATGGCAGGGAACGCGCCCGATGCGGTGGCGCCCGCGGCGATGGACGGCGTGACGGCCATGCTCGCCGCATCCGGCGCCGACCTGCCCCTGCGGCTTTGGTGCAATGCGGCCTGTCCCCTGGCCCCGGAAGCCTGCCGCAAGGCGGCGGTGGCGGCGTTCGGGGTAACGCCTTCGCTCGTGCCCCATGCTGCACCGATGACGGCCGCGCTGCCGCTGGCCGACTGGTTCGCAAGCCCGCGCGGCAGCTATTCGGTGGTGTCCGCAGGTTTCATGGCCCATCGCGCCGCGCCGGGCGACCCCGAGGCGATCTCGGTCGCGCGGCGGGGTCCGGCGATGACCCGGGCGCGGGCGATGGATGCCTGCTTTGCGGATGCGGTCGATGCCGCGCTGCCCGACCTTGTGACACGCCGCTTCGCCCGCTAGCGCCACCATGCTGGACGCCAAGGGCGCCGGCGGGATAAGCGGGGTGCAAAGAGGGACAGGAGCGGACCATGGGACAGGCGGCGGTAGAGTTTCACGACAGAATGCTGTCGCTCGGCCTTGGGCGGGTCAGCGAGGCGGCAGCGCTGGCCTCGGCTGAGTTCGTGGGACGCGGCGACGAGAAGGCCGCCGACCAGGCGGCGGTCACGGCGATGCGCGAGCAGTTGAACCTCCTCGACATCAAGGGTGTCGTGGTGATCGGCGAGGGCGAGCGCGACGAGGCGCCGATGCTGTATATCGGCGAGGAGGTGGGGTCGGGGCAGGGGCCCGATGTGGATATCGCGCTGGACC
>CAYYOE010000442.1:0-2735 GCA_964473055.1 uncultured Rhodobacterales bacterium
GTCAGTCGACCCGGCGCACCATGGTCTGGTTGCCCTCTTTCCGCATCTCGAACCGCTTCAGCTCGCCGATCAGGTCGGACAGCTTGCGCTTGCCATAGCTGCGGCTGTCGAAATCGGGATGCTCGGCCTGGATGTGCTGGCCCAACTCGCCCAGCGTGTACCATTCGTTGTCCTGCGCGATCCGCTCCATCGCGCGCAGGATCAGCGGGATCGCATCCTTGACCGGCTTCTTCGCCGCCGACACCGCCTGCGGCTGGCCGCGTTCCGGTGCGGGCGGCGGCTCGTCCACGATGTTCTCGATCAGCACGAAGCGGTTGCAGACGTTCTTCAGCGACTCGGGGGTCTTTTCCATCCCGATGCCGATCACCTCCAGCCCGTGTTCGCGGATGCGCGCCGCCAGCCGGGTAAAGTCGCTGTCCGACGACACCAGCACGAACCCGTCGAACCGCCCGGAATGCAGGATGTCCATGGCGTCGATCACCAGCCCGATGTCGGACGCGTTCTTGCCCACCGTATTGGCGCTTTCCTGGTAGGTCACCAGCCCCAGCTTGCGCGAGGTTTCGACCCACCCCTTCAGGCTGGGCTTGGACCAGTCGGCATAGACCCGACGCAGCGCCGGTTCGCCATAGCTGGTGACTTCCTTAAGGATCGGCTCGGCATGGCGGGACGACACGTTGTCGGCATCGAACAGCACTGCCAGAAGGGGCGTGGAACGGTCGGCCATGGGTATTCCTCTTCAGCGGGCGGTCGCGGTCATGCACAGGCGCCCGTCCGACCCGCGCACCCACAGGTCCCCGCCCTTGCGGCACAGATCTGCCGCCTCGGTATGCACCAGGGGCGCGGTGGCGCGAAAGGCGAATTCGCGCAAGGGCCCGATCTCGGCCTCGGCCTTCAGCATCAGAAGCTGCGCCAGCAGCGGCCCGTGCACGACAAGGCCCGCGTAGCCCTCGACCTCGCGGGCATAGGGCTGGTCATAGTGGATGCGGTGGCCGTTGAAGGTCAGGGCCGAATAGCGGAACAGCAGGACCGGGTCGAAATCGACCCTGTTCCGGCTGGTTTCGTCCTTCCCGGCTTGCGGTGGCTCCGGCGCTGCCTCGCCCGGGGACGGGTCGGCGCGATAGACGATGTCCTGCCATTCCGTCACCACCACGCCACCGCGCTGACGGATGTCATGGCGCAGGGTGACAAAGGCCAGCGGGCCGGATCGCCCCGTCTTGCGCGTGACGGCGGCCAGAGTCGTACGCTTTTCCGCCCGCACGCCCGCCCGGAACGCGGCGTGAAACACCAGCCGCCCGCCTGCCCACATGCGGCGCGGCAGGCCGATGTCGGGGATCGGGCCAGTGCCCTTGGCCGGATGTCCGTCGCGGCCCAGCGCGGCCGGGGGACGCGCGTCCCAGAAGTACACCTGATGGGCAAACGGGATCAGCGCGTCGCCCACCTGCGGGGCAGGCCTGTCCAGCCCCAGCGCGGCGTATAGCGCCGCGGCCCGCGCGGGGTCGATCGCGCAGGTCGTCGTGGTGCCATGGTCTGCCGGATCATCCATGGCGCGCGACGCTGACGCAACGTCACGGCCCATGCAAGACCCTAGCCCGGCAAGGCAGGCCCCCGCGCCGCCTCGGCCCGCAGGCGACCCGCCAGTTCCGCCACCAGCGCGCGGTAGCGGTCCGATGTCAGCCGCCCGTCCACGAACTCCTTCGACGCATGCGCCACCATCACCTCGGGCCCCGTCAGCAACCGAGGCCGGAACGGCGTCATCGCCAGCCGCAGCGCATATTGCGCCCGCGCACCCCCGGCCCGCCCGTCCGCCGCCGAGACGATCGCCACCGGCTTGTCCAGCCACGGCTTGCCCGGCGCCAGCGACACCCAGTCGAGCGCGTTCTTGATCGTCCCGGGCATGGACTGGTTGTATTCCGGCGTCACCAGCACCACCGCCGCCGCGTCCGCAATCTGCCCCGCCAGCCGCACCACACCGTCGGGCAGACCCTGTTCCGCCTTCAGATCCTCGTCCAGCAGGGGAAGGCGGATATCCCCCTCGTCCGTCGGACCATCCCAGGCCGCGAACACCTCGGCCATCAGCATCCGGTTGTAACTGCCCCGCCGCAGGCTGCCGCAAATGCCCAGAAGCACCATTCAGAACTCCACCCCCGCCTGCGCCTTCACACCCGACCGGAACGGATGCTTCACCAATTCCATCTCGGTCACCAGATCCGCCACCTCGATCAGCGCCTCATGCGCGTTGCGCCCGGTCAGCACCACATGGGTCGTCGGCGGCTTTTCGTCCCGCAGGAATGCCACCACCTCGGCCACATCCAGGTATTCATACCGCAGCGCGATGTTGATCTCGTCCAGCAGCACCATGCGGTTGCCCGGATCGCGGATCAGGTCCTTCGCCACCTCCCAGGCCCGCCCCGCCGCCGCCACGTCGCGGGCGCGGTCCTGGGTTTCCCAGGTGAACCCCTCGCCCATCGTGTGGAACGCGCACAGGTCGGCGAAGTGCGCCTCGATCAGGTCGCGCTCGCCGGTCGCCATCGCGCCCTTGATGAACTGCACCACCGCGCAGGGCATTCCGTGGGCGATGCAGCGAAAGATCATCCCGAAGGCCGCGGACGACTTGCCCTTGCCCTTGCCCGTATAGACGATGATCAGACCCTTTTCCTGCGTCTTTTCAGCCATGATCTTATCGCGCGCGGCCTTCTTCTTGGCCATCTTCGCCGCGTGCCGGGCGTCGTCCTCGT
>CAYYOE010000443.1:0-2731 GCA_964473055.1 uncultured Rhodobacterales bacterium
GACACGGGCAGGGTGGCGTTGACAGATTCCTTGCCCGTGGACGTCTTGATGAAGTCGGCCCCCGCCATCATGCACACAAGGCTGGCGCGGGCGACGTTGCGCAGCGTGCCGAGTTCCCCGGTGGCCAGGATCGCCTTGACATGCGCGTCCCCGCAGGCGGCGCGGAAGGCGCGCATCTC
Source organism: uncultured Rhodobacterales bacterium (assembly GCA_964473055.1). Taxonomy (GTDB): domain Bacteria; phylum Pseudomonadota; class Alphaproteobacteria; order Rhodobacterales; family Rhodobacteraceae; genus UBA996. The sequence continues at coordinate 180 of CAYYOE010000443.1, forward strand.
GTCATAAAGCGCCTGCCAGTCGCCCGTCAGGACGTGGCGACGGGATATCACGATGTCGATTTCCCTTGCCCCCGCCGCCACGCTTTCGCCGATCTCGGCCAGGCGCAGATGGAACGGCGACAGGCCTGCCGGAAAGCCGGTGGACACGGCGGCGACAGGGATGCCCGACCCCTGCAGCGCGTCCACGGCGGTCGCCACCATGTCGTGGTAGACACAGACTGCGCCCACGGTGACGGGGGGCATCCCGAGGGCCGCCATGATGTCGTCGCGCACAGGGTTGCGCGCCTTGGCGCACAGACGCCGGACGCGGCCCCGGGTGTCGTCGCCCGAGAGGGTGGTGAGGTCGATCAGCGTGATCGCCTTGAGCAGCCAGGCGGCCTGCCAGTCCTTCTTGACGGAGCGGCGGCCGGGCAGCGTGGCGGCGCGGCGTTCGATGGCCGAGGTGTTGGCCTGCGCGGACATGACCCAGTCGAGGTCGAGCGGCAGGCCCGGATTGCGCGGCAGGTGCGGCGTGGCGACAAGCGCGCCCTGGTCGGTGCGCGGCGGTGCGGCGAGCGTGGTCATCGGGGGCCCCTCCCTGGGCGGGGGCAGGGTGGCACGGGGCGGGCGGGATTGGCAAGGTTGGGTGGAGGCCGGGGGCAGGGGCGTGACGAGAGGGCGGCGGGTGGCCGAGCGGGCAGCGGCCGCGTGCGGTTGCATCCATGCGCGACAAAGGGTTGCGGGTGGCCGCGGACTGCCGCTGCTCCGCTGGTGGTCTGCGCTTTATCGCGTAAGCCCGGACGACGTCTGAACGCGCTCTGATGTCACCAAAGCGGCTGGCCGATGGGGCGGCCATCCGCTTCCCGGGCCACTTCGTGGCTGTTCCGGGCGGGGTGCTTATCCCCCGTGGCGCGTCGTGTGCTACAGCCGCGACAGCACCAGGCCTGCCGCCACCAGCACCACCGCCCCGATCCGGGTCAGGCTGATCTCCTTCACCGGCAGGCCGAATGCGCCGCTGGCATCCAGCAGCAGCGCCGCCACCAGTTGCCCCAGGATCAGCGCGGCGATCATGGTGACGACACCGAGGATCGCCACCGACCAGACCGAGGCCACGACGTAGATCGCGCCCAGCACGCCCCCAACCCAGAGCCAGGCGGGCATCCCGGTCAGTGTCCCGGCACCCGGAATCGACCCGCGCAGCACGGTCGCCAGCGCCAGCACCGCAAAGCCCACCCCGAAGCTGACTGCCGAGGCAGCGACGGGATCGCCGAGGATCGCGCCGAGGCGCGCGTTGATCGGGGCCTGCACCGCGATGGCGATGCCACCCGCGAAGATGGCGGCAAGGGCGAGGAGGGTTTGCAGGGTCATGGCCGGTATCTCCGCTGGGGTGAGGTGATCCTAGCGGCGCGCGCGGGGAAAGGGCAGGGCATCCGTGCGGGAGCGGCTGTGCGCGGATCGACCCCAGGGTTGGCCGGATGGACAATCGCGGCGCGCGGGGCCAGTGTCCCGCCCCGCAACGGGAGGCCCGCCATGACCGACTTCACCGCCACGAAGGCGATGTTCCACCTGCCCGAGGGGCTGACCTACCTCGACGGCAACTCGCTGGGGCCCATGCCGAAGGGCGCGGTCGCGCGGGCGCAGGCGGTGATTGCGGAGGAATGGGGCGAGGGGCTGATCCGGTCGTGGAACCGGGCGGGCTGGATGGCGCAGCCCGCGCGCGTGGGGGATGCGGTGGCGCGGCTGATCGGGGCGGCGCCCGGATCGGTGGTGATGGGCGACACGCTGTCGATCAAGGTCTACCAGGCCTTGGCGTCGGCGCTGGACCTGGTGCCCGACCGGCGCGTGGTGCTGTCCGACACCGGGAATTTCCCGACCGACCTGTACATGGCCGAGGGGCTGCTGGCGTCACTCGACCGGGGTCATGCGCTGCGGCTGGTGGAGCCGGAAGCGGTGGCGGGCGCGATCGGGCCCGAGGTGGGGGTGGTGATGCTGACCCATGTGGATTACCGCACGGGGCGGATGCACGACATGGCCGCGATCACCCGGGCCGCGCAGGCGGCGGGCGCGGTGATGATCTGGGACCTGGCGCATTCGGCGGGCGCGGTGCCGGTGGACCTGGGCGCCTGCGGCCCCGAATTCGCGGTGGGCTGCACCTACAAGTACCTGAATGGCGGCCCCGGCGCGCCCGCCTTCATCCATGTGCGGCCCGATCTGGCCGACCGGGTGCGGCCCGCGCTGTCGGGCTGGCTTGGCCATGCGCAGCCCTTCGCATTTGACCTGGGCTACCGCGCGGGCGCGGGGATCGAGCGGATGCGGGTGGGCACGCCGCCGGTGATCCAGATGGCCGTGCTGGAGGCGGCGCTGGCGGCATGGGAGGGCGTCGACATGGGCGAGGTGCGGCGCGCGTCCATCGCGCTGTCGGAACGCTTCATCGCGGGGGTGGAACGGGATTGCCCCGACCTGGTGCTGGCCAGCCCGCGCGACCCGGCCGCGCGCGGCAGCCAGGTGAGTTTCCGCCACCCCGAGGGCTATGCCATCATGCAGGCGCTGATCGCCGAAGGCGTGATCGGCGA
>CAYYOE010000444.1:0-2727 GCA_964473055.1 uncultured Rhodobacterales bacterium
AGGTAGTCGGCGAGGCCGCCGGGGAAGTGGAAGGTGGCCTCCGTGGGCGTTTCGCCATCGTCGATGGCGGATTTCCAGCGGATCTCGACCCCCGAGAAGAGGTAGGCCTTGGACCGGACCATGCGCAGCAGGCGCGCGGGCTTCAGTCGGTGGTGGCCGAAGATGTCCTCGTCGGCGTGGAAGGTGACGGTGGTGCCGCGGCGGTTGGGGGCGGGGCCGATGCGGGTGACGGGGCCACGGGGGATGCCGCGCGAGAATTCCTGCACCCAGAGCTCGCGGTTGCGGGCGACTTCCACGCGCATGTGGTCGGACAGCGCGTTGACGACGGAGGCGCCGACACCGTGCAGGCCGCCCGAGGTGGCGTAGGCGTCGCCGCCGAACTTGCCGCCCGCGTGGAGGGTGCAGAGGATGACCTCAAGCGCCGATTTCCCGGGGAACTTGGGGTGCGGGTCCACGGGGATGCCGCGGCCGTTGTCGCGGACCGTTACCGCGTGGTCGGCGTGCAGTTCCACCTCGATCCGCGTGGCGTGGCCGGCCACGGCCTCGTCCATGGCGTTGTCGAGGATTTCGGCCACAAGGTGGTGCAGCGCGCGTTCGTCGGTGCCGCCGATGTACATGCCGGGGCGCTTGCGGACGGGTTCCAGCCCTTCGAGCACCTCGATCGACGTGGCGTCGTAGGTGCCGTCGCGGCCTGTCAGAAGGTCGTCCGCCATTGTCGCTGTCCTGCCCCGCCCGATTGTCGTTGGACGGCGATTACACCACCGGCGCGGGGTGGCGGCAAGGCGGATGGATCACGCTGCCTGTTTCAGCACCTCCGCCAGCGTGCCGATCAGCTGGTCGATGTGGGACTTCTCGATGATCAAGGGCGGGGACATGGCGATGATGTCGCCGGTGGTGCGGATCAGGATGCCCTTCTCGAACGCCTTCAGGAAGCAGCCGAAGGCACGCCTGGTGGGCTCGCCCGCGATTGGCTCCAGTTCGATCGCGCCGATCAGGCCCATGTTGCGGATGTCGATGACGTGGGGCAGGTCGCGCAAGCTGTGCAGTGCCGCTTCCCAGTAGGGGGCGATGTCGGCGGCGCGCTGGAACAGACCCTCTTCCCGGTAGGTTTCCAGCGTGGCGAGCCCCGCGGCGGACGCGATGGGCGAGCCGGAATAGGTGTAGCCGTGGAACAGTTCGATCAGGTGTTCCGGGCCGGTCATGAAGGTGTCGTGAATCTGCTTCGTCGCCAGCACCGCGCCCATGGGGATGACGCCGTTCGTCAGCCCCTTTGCGCAGGTGATCATGTCGGGCATCACGCCGAAATGGTCGGCGGCAAAGGGGGCGCCCAGGCGGCCGAAACCGGTGATGACCTCGTCGAAGATCAAGAGGATGCCGTGTTTCGTGCAGATCGCGCGCAGACGTTCCAGATAGCCCTTGGGCGGCAGGATCACGCCGGTCGATCCGGCAACGGGTTCCACGATCACGGCGGCGATGGTTTCCGCGCCATGCAGCGCGACAATCCGCTCCAGTTCGTCGGCCAGGTGCGCGCCGTGTTCGGGCTGACCCTTCGTCCAGCGGTTTTCGGCCAAGTGGGTGTGGGGCAGGTGATCCACCCCCGCCAGCAGCGTGCCGAAGTGGCGGCGGTTGTTCACGATCCCGCCGACCGAGATGCCGCCGAAGCCCACGCCGTGATAGCCGCGCTCGCGTCCGATCAGCCGGGTCCGCGCCGCGTCGCCGCGCGCGCGGTGGTAGGCAAGCGCGATCTTCAGCGCGGTATCCACCGCCTCGGACCCCGAGTTCACGAAGAACACATGCTCGAACGGTTCGGGGGCCAGGTCGCGCAGGCGAGTGGCCAGCTCGAACGCCTTGGGGTGACCCATCTGGAAGGCGGGGGCGTAGTCGAGTTCGGCGGCCTGTTTCTGGATCGCCTCGGTGATTCTGGGCCGCTTGTGCCCGGCATTGCAGCACCACAGGCCCGCCGTGCCATCCAGGATCTGGCGCCCGGCGGCATCGGTGTAGTGCATGTCCTCGGCCGCCACCAGCATCCGCGGCGCCTGCTTGAACTGCCGGTTGGACGTGAAGGGCATCCAGAAGGCCGACAGGTCGTTCGGCACGGACGGGCGGTCGAGGGCCATGGGGTGTCTCCGGCTGGGCGCGGAAGGGTTTGCGCAGATTTGACCAAGCGGTCAATCGCAGGCTACCAGAGGCCGGTGGGCAGTCAAGGACGGGCCCTGATCGCAGGGGGGCAGCGCATGACCGAACGGGCCGCGACCCGCACCCGCATTCAGCATCGCAACACGGGCGCGATCCTTGACGCGGCGCTGGAGGTCTTTTCCCAGCACGGGTTCCGGGGCGCGACGCTGGACCAGATCGCCGAGGGCGCGGGGCTGTCGAAGCCGAACCTCCTGTATTACTTCCCGTCGAAGGAAGCGATCCATGTGGCGCTGCTGGAGGGGCTGTTGGAGACCTGGCTGAACCCGCTGCGCGGGTTGGACGAGGCCGGCGACCCCGTGGATGAGATCGTGGCCTATGTGCTGCGCAAGCTGGACATGGCGCGGGTGTATCCCCGCGAAAGCCGCCTGTTCGCGCACGAAGTGCTGCAGGGCGCGCCGCGGATCGGCGAGACGATCACCGGGCCGTTGCGGGCGCTGGTGGACGAGAAGGCGGCGCTGATCCGGCGCTGGCAGGCGGCGGGGCGGCTGGCGCCGGTCGATCCGCATCACCTGATCTTCTCGATCTGGGCGA
>CAYYOE010000445.1:0-2690 GCA_964473055.1 uncultured Rhodobacterales bacterium
GACAGCTACGACGCCGAACGCCGCCCGGTGTTCGCGTCGACGGCAAAGGACTTCATCGAGCGCTATATCGAGGACGACCGCGCCTTCCTGGCCGCGCACCACCCCGACCGCGACCGGGACGACTTTGCGCAGGCCTGGGGCACGCGAGGGCTGGATGCCGACGACGTGCTGGCGTTCGAGCCGAATTACGAAGGATCGCCCGTCATCGGCGGGCCGGGCCAGCCGTCGGCGCGCGGCACCCACGACCACCGGGCGCGTGCGGGCCACCACCTGTCGCCCCGCCCCCTGCCGGACGGGCGTAACGCCTTCCATGCGCTGGGGCCGGGCTTCACCCTGTTCGCCATCGACATGGCCACCCGCGACGCCTTTGCCCGCGCGGCCTTCGCGCGGAACATCCCCCTGCACATCGAACCCCATGTCGCCCCCGACTGGCAGGCGGATTGCGTGCTGGTCCGCCCCGATCAGTTCGTGGCCTTTGCAGGCGACGCCGCCACGGACCCCGCCGCGATCCTGTCCCGCGCCGCCGGATGGAGCACCTGACCATGCATGTCCTCATCACCGGCGCGGCCCACGGCATCGGCGCCGCCACCGCCGCCCGGCTGGCAGCACAGGGCGCCACGATCACAGCGGTGGACCTGGACGACCCCGGCCCCACCGCCACCCGCTGGCACCGCGCCGACCTGTCCGACCCCGCGGTCATCGACGCGATCCCGCTGGAGGGCCCCTTCGACGCGCTGGTGAACGCCGCGGGCCTGCCCCCGCGCGACGGGCAACAGGCGCGCATCCTGGCGGTCAATGCCCACGGCCTGATCCGTCTGACGGAACGCGTTCTGCCGCACATGTCCCCCGGTGGGGCCATCGTCAGTCTCGCGTCCAAGGCAGGCGCCCGCTGGCGCGAGAACATCGCGCAGGTCCACCGCCTGCTGGCCACGCCCACCCCAAGCCTTCCCGCCTTCGTCGCCGCAGAGGGCATCGACCTCGTCCGCGCCTACGACCTGTCGAAGGAAGCCGTCATCTGGTGGACCAAGGCGCAGACCGCGCGGCTCCTGACCCGCGGCCTGCGCGCCAACACCGTCAGCCCCGCCGCCATCGCCACCCGCATCCTGCCCGACTTCGAATCCGCCTTCGGGCCCCGTGCTGCCCGCGGACTAGCGCTGTCGGGTCGCGCCGGAACTCCCCAGGAAGTCGCGGCCATTGCGACATTCCTGATCCACCCCGACAGCGCCTGGCTGCGCGGCGCCGACCTGCAGGCCGACGGCGGCGTGACCGCCCAGCTCGAGGCCGAAGCTCTGGGGATCAGCCCCGAATAGCCCTTTGCCGTGCTTATGTCCCGGGCCGGAATTCGAATGGCCGCAAGGTGATGTGCATTGTCAAATTGTCGCGCCCGGCCCATATTCCACACGCTGTCCGCGGGCCGTCCAGAAGCGCGCGGGGCTGAAAGAGTTGGGAGGCTCACCATGCAGAACACCACGCATCCTCGCCGCACCGTCCTGGCTGCGGCTATCGGGCTGGTCTCGTCCCTTGCCCTTCTGGCGCCCGTCGCGGCCCAGGCGCAGACCGAATTGCGGCTGCACACCTTTGTCGGCCCGAGCCACATCATCTACACGACCATCCTGGAACCGCTGGCCGCCCAGATCGAGGCGGAAACCAACGGCGAACTGAAGCTGACGCTGTATCCCTCGATGCAGCTGGGCGGGGGCGCGCCGGAACTGATCCGGCAGGCCCAGGAAGGCACCGTGGACATGGTGTTCAGCCTTCCGGGCTACACCTCGGCCCAGTTCCCCCGCACACAGATGATGGAACTGCCCAGCCTTGCCACCGACGGCATGGCCGCGACGGAACTGATGTGGAACCTGCTGGACGGCGGCCACCTTGACCCGGAATTCGACGGCCTGAAGGTGATCGCGCTCTGGGCGGCTGACGATGCGGGCCTCTACACGCGCGACAAGCCGATCCGCACGTTGGACGACATCGCAGGCATGATCCTGCGCTCGCCGTCCGCCGCGCAGGCGGGCCAGATCGAGAAGATGGGCGGCACCCCGGTCGCCATGCCGATCACCGAGCTCTATCCCCAGCTGGAACGCGGCGTGATCGACGGGGCCATGGTGCCTTTCACCACGATCCTCGACTTCCGCATGCACGAGGTGGCGAACTACTACACCATCCCGGGCCCGCTGTTCGGCCGGTCGCAGTTCACCGTCGTGATGAACGAGGCCAGCTACGACGCCCTGTCGCCCGAGCATCAGGCGGTTCTCGACCGGCTGACCGGCGTGGAACTCAGCCGCAAGGCGACGCAGGCCTACCTCGACCGCGCCGACGAAAGCGTGGCCTTCGTCCGGGCCGACTCCTCGAAAGAGGTGATCGAGTTCTCGGCCGAGGAACAGGACCGCATCCGCGGCACCCTCGCCCCGATCTACCAGGAATGGATCGCGGCGATGGACGGGCAGGGCATCGACGGTCGGGCCATGCTGGCGGTGGCGGGCGTCACTGTCGAGTGACGCGGTGATCGCCACCCTCGAACGCGGGCTTGAACGGGTCCTCCGGCTGATCGCCTATGCCGGGGGGCTTGTTCTGGCAGGACTGGTGGCGCTGGTGATCTACGAGATCTTCATGCGCTATTTCTACGGCCGCCCCTTCCGGGGCGGCTTCGAGATCACGGAACTCGCCATGTCGGTGATCATCGCCTGCGG
>CAYYOE010000446.1:0-2684 GCA_964473055.1 uncultured Rhodobacterales bacterium
GGCGTGCCGGGCGTGGTGTCACATATCCGTCACATGAGCCTGAGCCGGATCACGCGGCCGCGTGGTCGCGCAGAACCTCCAGCGGCACGACATCGGTTGCGCGGACGTGGGTTGCCTCCAGGCGCACCTCGGGCGCGCAGCCTTCGGCATGGGCCTGCAGGAACCGACCGGCACAGAGGCACCAGCGATCCCCGGGCTTGAGGCCGGGAAAGCGGAACTCGGGCCGGGGCGTGGACAGGTCGTTGCCGACGTATTTGGAGAAGGCCAGGAATTCGGCCGTCATCACGGCGCAGACCGTGTGGCTGCCGCGATCCTCGGCGCAGGTGTTGCAATGGCCGTCACGGAAGTAGCCGGTCAGGGGGGCGGTCGAACAGGGCTCCAGCGGGCCGCCCAGCACGTTCATGCTCGGGTCCATGTCCATCGCGTCTCTCCTTGCTGTCACGGTCAGGTCCGGTCCCGGTCAGGGGGCCGGTGCCTGCCAGTCGATCCAGCGCCCATGATAGTCCATCCGGCCCAGAGGAACAGTCATGCCGTCGGGGCTGCTGCCGTCCCACAGGTGCAGGGTGACGCCCGCGCCGGGTTCCATTCCGTCGGCCTCGACCGACAGGCGGGCGAGGGGGGCTTCGGGCGTGGCCAGGCGCCCGGCCCCGGCCAGCAGTGCCGCGCCGCGCGCCTGGGTCTCTGCCGGGAAGTACTGCCAGGCGATGGTGTGATAGACGAGGTGCAGGCACCCCGGTCGCGGGGTCAGGCGGGTGGCGAGCCAGTCCACGGCATCGGCCCGGTCGAGCGTGGCGTCGGCGATGGCCAGGGCCGCTTCGGTCAGTGCGATGCGATCGGGCTGGTCGGGCCAGATATAGGCGATCAGGCGGCGCCGTCCGTCCGGGCCTGCGGGGTCCACCGGCGCCAGGTCGACGCCGCGCCGGCCGGTCACATGGAACGGGGTGGGACCGGGGGGTGGCCCGCCACGCCATTCGGGTGTCAGGCGCAGGGCGGCATCGGTCGTCGCGCCCCGTGGTCCTCCGGGGGTTGCCAGCGCGAAGCGGTCGAACATCAGGTTCAGCCCGGCCGAGGCGCCCAGCTCGGACAGGACAAGCGGCAGGCCTGTCCGCTCGGCCAGCCAATGCGCGGCAAGGATCAGGGCGGCGGACCGGCGCACCTCGTTCGTCTGGGGCGGGCTGTCCAGACCGGCCAGCACAGCGGCGGACCGGTCGCGCAGGACGCCTTCCACCGCGCCCCACAGCGCCACGTCATCGGCGTCGTGCGGTGGCCAGACGTCGGCAAGGCGTGCCTCGCCCGACAGGCGCAAGTGGTTCAGCGTGCCGGCCAGCCGCAGCGGAACCGAGGCGCCGGTCGGCCCGAGGTTGCCCGGCCAGCCCGCGATTCGCGTGCCCACCGGGCTGTCGCGGTCGAGGGCCATTGCGCAGAGGCCAAGCAGCCGGGCGGTAAACGGACTGCCCAGCGCCCGGCAGGAGGCCGCCTGGGACAGGAAAGCCTCGGCCACCTGTTCGGGCAGGCGTGACCGGGGCGCGCGGGTCATCGGAAGCGGTCGACCAGACGCCGCAAGGCCGACCGGGTGTCATCGGGGGCCGGGGGGGTGCCGCGTTCCGGCGCGGGATCGGCGGTCGGGGTTTCCGGCGCTGCCGCGGCTTGTCGGGGCTGGCGTGCCGCCTTGTCGCCCGTGCCTGACCTGGGGGGCGCCACACGCAGCGCGACCGCGTTCTGGAACCCGGCCGTATCGCCCGCAGCCAGCGCCGCAGCCCCGTCCGAGATCCCGTGCAGAAGGTCGTCCAGCCAGCCGCCATCGGCCTTGGCGAAATCGGACAGCACATAGCCCGCCACCCGGTCCTTGTGCCCTGGATGGCCGATGCCCAGCCGCACCCGGCCATACCCCTCGCCGAGATGGGCGTGCAGCGACCGAAGGCCGTTGTGCCCGGCGTGTCCGCCGCCCTGCTTGACCCGGCACTTGCCGGGCGCAAGGTCCAGCTCGTCATGGAACACGGTCACGTCGGCCGGCGCGATCTTGTGGAAATCGGTGGCGGCACGCACCGACTGGCCCGAGAGGTTCATGAAGGTGCCGGGCTTGAGCAGGATCACCCGCTGCGACCCGAAGCGCCCTTCGGCGACGTCGCCCTGAAACCCCTTCTTCCAGGGGGCAAAGCCATGGTCCGCGGCGATCCGGTCCACCGCCATGAAGCCGATGTTGTGCCGGTTGGCGGCATACTTCGCGCCCGGGTTGCCCAGCCCGACGAACAGCTTCACCCCCACGCCGCACTCCTTCGCCGTTGTCGTCCCGCCCTTGACCCGGCCGATCTGTCCCGCCACCTCTGTGGTCAGGCCAGCCGTCGCCCGCCGCCACTCCATCGCAGGGATACCGGAAATGTTTCTGACAATGAACCGCTTCAAGGTCCGCCCGGGGCAGGAAACCGCCTTCGAGGCGGTCTGGACGGGCCGCGACAGCCACCTGCCGTCGGTCAAGGGCTTCGTCGCCTTCCACCTGATGAAGGGCCCGGAAAAGGACGGCTATCGGCTGTATGCCAGCCACACACTGTGGGAATCGGAGGCCGCCTTTACCGCCTGGACCAAGTCCGAGGCGTTCCGCGCCGCCCACAAGGGGGCGGGCGGGCAAGCCGACCTGTACCTTGGCCCGCCGGAACTGGAGGTGTTCGAGGCGGTCCAGACGATCA
>CAYYOE010000447.1:0-2683 GCA_964473055.1 uncultured Rhodobacterales bacterium
ACGATGCGGCGGTCGGGTTCCAGCGCCTCGGGGATGTCGGGCGGGCCGCGGTCGGGGGTGCCGAGGGTGACCCAGAGGTGACCCAGGTCGGTGCGGTGGGGCAGCGTGCGGTCGGCGGTCGTGACGGTGATGTGGCCTGCGTCGCGGGTGATGGTGACGGGCTGGCCGAGCAGGCGGTCCGTTGTCGTGCCATGGGGCACTGACCCCAGCCCCCCCATGCAATACCACTGGTCACGCGCCGCCTGGTCCGGTTCCATCATCGGTCTCCCTTTCGGCTTGACGCTGGCCTTGCCGGTGCGGGGCTGTCAACGCGGCCCGCCGGATCGCGCGCGATGTGCCTGCAAATCCGGCGATGCCGCCTGAAATGTGGGCAGATCGCCCGGTCGTCGTGCAGGACGGCGCGTGGTGCGGACGATGGCGGGGTGCCGGCTTGACCTGTGCGGTGCGGTGGAAACGCTCGGCACGGGCCCGGTTCAGGGCGCTTGCAGGCCGCGGGGTGGGTCTGCCGGAAGGACCATGGATACCGACGTGACGTTCGACTTCACGGGGCACCTGCCCCCCGAAAGCTTCGCCGAGTTCGCCGCCCATCGCGCGGCGCGCCTGTCCATCGCCCACGTTGTCGAGGAACAGACACCGAATCGCGCCGTGATCCGGGTGCGCGGGCCCGAGGTGCTGGTCGATGCCTTCGAGATGGCGCTGAGCCTTGGTCCCGCCGATTGCCTTGTTCATGACGTGCGGCGGCTGACGAACGGGGCGCTACCATGAGCGCCCTGGCGATCCCGTCCGGCTGGACGCCGGTCGCGCTGGCCCGCGATATCGAGGCGGGCACGTCGGCGGGCGTGGTGCTGGGCGGCGCCGAGGTGGTGATCTGGCGCGATACGGCCGGACAGGTCCATGCCTGGGAGGACCGCTGCCCGCATCGCGGCATGAAGCTGTCGTTCGGGTTCGTGCGGGGCGACCGGATCGCGTGTCTGTACCACGGGTGGGAATATGACGGGACGGCGACCTGCCGCTACATCCCGGCGCATCCCGATCTGGCGGTTCCGGCGTCGATCCGTGTGGAGCGGTATCGGGCCGCCGAGGCATCGGGGCTGATCTGGGTCGCGGCCGAGGGGGCCGAGGGAGTGCCGCCCGAGGTGGCCGGTCTGGCGGCGCTGCGGAGCCTGTTCGTCGATGCCCCGGCCGGGGACGCGCTGGCGCGGCTGGCGGCGGAGGGGTTCCCGGGGTTGGGGCCTGTATCCGGCATGGAACAGGGTCTGTTCCTGCGGTTTTCGCAGCGTGGCGCGGCGTTCGTGGTGGCCTGTCACACCGTCGGGCCGGGCGCCAGTGCGCTTCATGTGCTGGTGGAGGGCGCGGCCGACGCGGCGCTGGTCCCCGCCACGGCGGCCTTTCGCCGGGCGGTGGAGGGCGCAGCATGAGGGCGCTGACGCTGTGGAACTATGACCTCGACGACGGGTGCTATCGCGCGCGGCTGATGGCGTCGCTGGCGGGGGTGGCGCTGGACCTGCGGTCGGTCGATGCGTTTCCGGGGATGGAGCATCGGGGTCCCGCGATGCGGGTGCTGACGCCTGTCGGGCGGCTGCCGGTGTTGCAGGACGGCGACCTCGTGCTGACGCAGGTGGAGCCGATCCTGCTGCATCTGGCGCGCACCGGAGCCAGGGGCGGGGCGTTCCTTCCGTCGGACGGGCAAGTCCACGCGCGGATGGAGGATTGGCTGGCGTTCCATGCGCGCGAGATGGGCGCGGCGGCGGCGGCGCGGGAGGCGGCGTTGTTCGGGGGCGATCCGGGCCTGCATGCGGCGGCGGCGCGCGAGGGGTTGCGGGTGCTGGAGGATCACATGGCCGCGCAGGGGTTGCGCGGGCAGGGCTTTGTCGCTGGGCCTGCGGCGACGGTCGCGGATGTGGCGCTGTTCCCGGCCTTTGCGCTGTCGCGCGACTGGAACCTGGATCATGACGGGTTCCCGGCGCTGCGGCTGTGGGCGCGGCGGGTGCGACGGTTGCCGGGCTTCGTGACGATGCCCGGCATCCCCGACTATCACTGACCGCCCCGATGGTGCTGAACCCCGCCCGCCTGCCCGGCACGTTCGACGCGATCGTGGTGGGATCGGGGTCGGGTGGGGCTGCGGTGACGCGGCGGCTGGTGGACGCCGGGTGGGACGTGGCTCTGGTGGAAGCCGGGGGCGATGGGCGCGGTGTCGAGGTGCTGTCGGACCCGACCCGCTGGATGCAGATCGCGGGCGGGCCGTTCGACTGGGGCCACGCCTATTCGCCGCAGGCGGCGCTGGGGGGGCGGGTGATCCCCATTCCGCGGGGCCGGGTGCTGGGCGGGTCGGGCACGACCAACGCGATGATGTGGTATCGCGGGCATGCGTCGGACTACGACCGTTGGGTTGACCTGGGCTGCGACGGGTGGGGGTTCGCCGACTGCCTGCCTGCGTTCAAGGCTGCCGAGGACTGGGCGGGGCCGCCGTCCGCGTTGCGCGGGGTGGGCGGGCCGTTGCGGGTGGGACCGCCGGCCGATCCGCATCCGCTGGCGCTGGCGATGGTCGAGGCCGCGGGGCAGGCGGGTCTGCCGGTGATCGACGATCCCAACGGGGCGACGAATGAGGGCGTCGCGCTGGCGAACCTGAACATCGCGGGCGGGCGGCGGTTCGGGCCGGTGGACGGGTATCTGGCGCCGATCC
>CAYYOE010000448.1:0-2668 GCA_964473055.1 uncultured Rhodobacterales bacterium
GCGCGCCGATGGCAAAGCGGTGCGCCTCGTCGCGCAGGCGCTGGACGAAATACAGCACGGGCGCGTTATGCGGCAGGGCAAAGGGGCGCTGCCCGGGGCGGTGGAATTCTTCCTTGCCCGCGTCGCGGTCGATGCCCTTGGCCACGCCAACCAGCGCCACGTCATCGACGCCCAACTCCTCCAGGATGCCCGCCACCGCCGACACCTGCCCCTGCCCGCCGTCGATCAGCAGCAGGTCGGGCCAGGTGCCCCCGGTGCGATCGGGATCCTCCTTCAAGAGGCGCTGGAACCGGCGGGTCAGCACTTCCTTCATCATGCCGAAATCATCGCCGGGGGTGATGTCGGTGCCCTTGATGTTGAACTTGCGGTACTGCGACTTCAGAAACCCCTCGGGCCCCGCCACCACCATCGCGCCCACGGCATCGGTGCCCTGGATGTGGCTGTTGTCATAGACCTCGATCCGTTGCGGCACATCCTCCAGATCGAACGCCTCGGACAGGCCAGCCAGCAGCTTCGACTGCGCGGCCCCTTCCGCCATCCGCCGCGCCAGCGCCTCGCGCGCGTTCCGCGCCGCGTTTTCCACCAGTTCCGCCTTCTCGCCCCGCAAGGGCACCGCAATCTCGACCTTGCGGCCCGCCTTCTGCGACAGGGCGTCCGTCAGCAGATCGGCATCCTCGACCGCATGGGACAGCAGGATCAGCCGCGGCGGCGGGCGGTCGTCGTAGAACTGCACCAGGAACGCCTGCAGGATTTCCGGCGCCTCGGCCCCGGCACCCGTGCGCGGATAATAGTCGCGGTTGCCCCAGCTCTGGTTGCCGCGGATGAAGAACACCTGCACGCAGGCCTGCCCGCCTTCCTGGTGCAGCGCCACCACGTCGGACTCGGCCACGCCCTGGGGGTTGATCCCCTGCACCTGCTGCACCTGCGTCAGCGCGCGGATGCGGTCGCGCAGCGCCGCCGCGCGCTCGAACTCCATCGCTTCGGCCGCCCGCGCCATCTCGGCCGCCAGACTTTCCTGCACCGCCGTGGTCTTGCCCTGCAGGAACCGCGCGGCATCCTCGACCAACCCCGCATATTCGTCCTGCGACACCAGCCCCACGCAAGGCCCGGCACAGCGCTTGATCTGGTACTGCAGGCAGGGCCGCGTCCGCCCCTCGAACATGGAATCCGAGCAGTTGCGCAGCAGGAATACCTTCTGCAGCTGGTTCAGCGTCCGGTTCACCGCGCCCGCGCTGGCAAAGGGGCCGAAATACTCGCCCTTCCGCGTCCGCGCGCCGCGATGCTTGACGATCTGCGGGAAGGCGTGGTCGCGGGTGATCAGGATGTTCGGGAACGACTTGTCGTCGCGCAGCAGCACGTTGTAGCGCGGCTTCAATTGCTTGATCAGGTTCTGCTCCAAGAGCAGCGCCTCGGTTTCCGTCCGCGTCGTCAGGAACATCATCGACGCGGTCTCATGGATCATCCGGGCGATCCGCGCGCTGTGGCCCTGCGGCTTGGCATAGCTCGCCACCCGCTTCTTCAGGTTGCGCGCCTTGCCGACATACAGGACCGCGCCCTTGTCATCGAGCATGCGGTACACGCCCGGCGACCCGCCCAGCCGCTTCACCTCGTCCGCGATCAGGGCGTGCCCGGTCAGCCGGGGCGTGTCCCCCGCCGGATCCCGTCCCGGTGCGTCGGTCGTGCCGTCCATGGTGCGATTCCCTCGGGCGCTGCCCCGTTTATGCCCGGCTGTTCAAGGGGAAACAAATCCACCAAACCTGTGGACAAGTCTGGTGACAAAGTTGCGGGGGGGACGGAAAATCCGTTGTATCCAGCCTGCTTCATCGGATTGCCTAATTATTAGGCACAAATTCAAACCCTTGATTTCATTGAAAAGATTTTCTGACGTGCCGCAAATCCCTGAAACCATTAGAGGAATCGTAACCGTTTCGTAACGCCCGCGTGAAGGGTGCAAAAGTCAAGCGACCCCACGTTGAATCGGGGGTCATTCGAGCCCGAGAACATCGGGCGTCTGCCACGTCAGATGCTGGCCCCCGTCAATGCACAGCAATTGCCCTGTCACCGCCGGGGCGTCGAGGAAATATCCCAGAGCGGCAGCAATGTCATCCTGATTCGCGCCACGGTTGAGTATTGTGGCCGCCCGCTGCGCGGCAAAATGCGCGGCGCTCTGCCGGTCGCCCTGCAACGTCGGGCCAGGCCCGATCGCGTTCACCCGAACGGCCGGCGCCATGGCCTGCGCCGACGTGCGCGTCAGCGCCCAGAGCCCCATCTTGGCAATGGTGTAGGTCATGAATTCCGGCGTCAGTTTCAGCACCCGCTGGTCGATCATGTTGACCACCAGCGCCTGCGCCAGCGGCTCGCCCATCGCATCGGCCAGCGGTGGCGGGGCGTGGCGGGCCATGTGCTGGGTCAGCACGAAGGGGGCATAGAGGTTGGAATCGATATGCCGGTCCCAGCTGGCGCGGGTCGCGGTGCGGACGTTGTCGTATTCGAAGATGGACGCGTTGTTGACCAGCACCGTCAGCGGCCCGCCCAGCGCCTCGGCCGCGCGCGGGCCCAGCGCCTCGATCTGGGCGTGATCCAGAAGGTCGGCCTGCAATGCGACGGCGTTCGGCCCCATCGCGCGGATTTCGGCAGCAGCCGCCTCGGCCCCCTCGGCGGAACTGGC
>CAYYOE010000449.1:0-2665 GCA_964473055.1 uncultured Rhodobacterales bacterium
CCAAGGGATATCCGCTCCATCTCGATCGAGAACAGCGCCATGAACAGCAAGGTGCCCACGACATTGAGCAAAAGCGTCGCCCCGACGACGATGGCCGCGCGCCACCCCATGAACACGGCCAGCACGATCACCACGATGCTGACCGACATCACCAGATTGAGGAGGAACGCATTCGCCGCCTCTTCGACCACGAGGTGTTGCTGATAGATCGGCGCAAGGTCGACCCCCAGCGGGATCTGCGACGCCAGTTCCGCAAGCCGCGCGTCGACACGCAGGCCGACATCCACGATGTTCTCGGTGGCGATGCCGGCGATGCCAAGGGTGAAGGCCTCGACGCCGTTGTGGCGGATGATCAGATCGGGGTTGTCTTCGCGGCCGCGATAGACATGCGCCAGGTCGATGAGGTTCAGGACATTTCCCTCGACCCCGATGGTCAGGCCCGCGATCTCGGCCACCGTGTCGTTGCCTTGCGGTCCCTGGATGATGGTGCGCCCGCCCATGCCCTGCAAGGCGCCGCCGTCCGCCACGGTGTTTGCATCCGCGATGGCGGACAGAAAGGCCAGAGGGGCAATGCCGATGTTGTTGCCCACGACGAGATCGGGTTGGACGTAGATGACCTCGTCTGGCACGCCCGACACCACGACATCCGCCACACCTTCGACGCTCAGCAATTCGCGCCTGAGAAACCGGGACAGGTCGTAGATTTCCGCGGCATCGAAGCTGGGTGCCGTGACCGCGTAGTAGATCCCGAAGACATCGCCGAAACCGTCGTTGACGAAGGGCTGGCCCGCGCCGCCCGGCAGGCGCGCCTGTGCGACGCGATTGCGCAACTCGGTCCATATGGCCGGCAGATCCGCGCCGTCGAAACGGTCCTGCATGTCGACGGTGATGATGGACAGACCGGGCTGGTTCACGGAGCTGATGGTCTTGACCTCGGCCATCGTCTGGATCTCGGATTCGAGCGGTTCCGAGATTTCGCGCGCGACCTCTTCGGCGCTGGCCCCGGGATATTCCGTCACCACCACGGCGGTCTTGATCGTGAAGGCCGGATCCTCAAGCCGCCCCAGATCGAAGAACCCCCAGGTTCCGCCGAACAGGCAGATGAGGATGACCAGCCATGTCAGGACGGGTCGGTCGATTGCGGCACGGGCGATGGTCATGGCCGCGCTCAGTCCGCGAAGCCGGTGAAGCGCCTGACCCGATCACCGGGGTTCAGGCGTGCGGCCCCGCCGGCCACGATTTCCTGCCCTGCGACGAGCCCGCCGAGAACCTGAACCGTGCCTGTGTTCGTGGGTCGGATCTCGACCGGCACCCGGGACACGGTTCCTTCGTCCGCGCCCGTGGGGCTGAACAGCATGACGGTTGCCTCACCGGTGTTGGTGGCCACGATGGCGGCGGCCGGGATCTCCAGAAACGTCGCATCGGACCTGAACCGGACATAGACCCGGACGGACAATCCCGGCAAAAGCGGCAGCCCTTCGGGCGGCGGCATGCCGAAGGTGACCGTCATTGTCTGCCCGATGTCCGCCGCCTCGGCGTTGAATTCCCGGACCTCGAGGGCAAAGCGTTCCCGCGCAAAGGGAAACTCCGCCCAGACCTCGATGTCGGGATCCCAGCCCGCTTGCTGAAACAGGATCTCGGGGGCGTCGATCTCGATCCGGATTTCCGACATGTTGTGCAATCTGGCGACCGGCTGACCCGGCTCGATGCTCGAGAAATTGGCGACGTTGCGCGATGCGACGAGGGAATCGAACGGGGCGACCAATCGCGCATCACTCAGCGCCCGTTCCGCCCGCCTGACCGCGATGTCGGTCAGATTGAAAATGGTGGCGGCATCATCGACACTGATCTGCGCGACGGAGTTTCCCTGCAATTGCTGCAAGCGGCGCAGGTTTCGCTCGGCCTGTTCGCGCTGCAAGATCGCCTCGTCCAGCGCCAGCTGGAACAGCTCCGGATCAAGTGCCGCGATCAGCGCGCCCCGCTCGACGAAGGTGCCCTCGACGATGGGAAACTCGATGATCTGCCCGCCGACCTGAAAGGCAAGATCGACGGTTTCGGTGGCGACGACACGCCCGAAGAACTGCCGCGTCACGCTTGCATCGCCTTCGGTCACCTCGAACAGGTCGACAAGCCTGACGCTGTCCTGAGCCCATGCCAGTGACGGGACGGCAAGCAGCGTCAGCAATCCGGCTAGTCTCAAGTGAAACAATGTTCTTTCCTTTTTGTCTTTCAACGCGCCGTGACACGGCCAGGCGCACCGCATCCTCCGGGCGCGGCCCCCGACAAGACACCGACGCATGTGTGCGAAATCACCACGAGGCCGGGCAGCCATGGGCAATGGCCCGGCATCATTCCCACCCCTTGAATTCCGCGATCACCTCGCGGCGAAACAGCAGGCCGAGCGCGATCAGCTGCGCGACCATGAACAGGCCGATTCCAAGGTAAACCGTCAGGGCCGATGCCATTTCGACCGGCATGGGGCTGATCATCTGTGTGATCAGGCCCTGCGAGTAATCGAAGGCGCCGACCGCGTTGTAGGCGACAAGCGCGCCCCAGACCGCCACGCTGCGCCGGGTCCAGAACAGGTAGAGCATGACCGGCACCGCAAAGCCGATGATCGTGTCGCTGAGCCAGGGGCCGAACCAGCCATCGGGCGCGGGGCCGC
>CAYYOE010000450.1:0-2663 GCA_964473055.1 uncultured Rhodobacterales bacterium
AGCACCTCGGGCTTGCCCCGCGTGGGGGCACCCGACGGACCGGGCGGGATCGCCAGCCCATCGAGCCCACGGATCAGCGCCGCCCCTTCCGCCGGACCGCAGGCGGCGAGGGTGGGGCGGAGGTGTGCGTTGGCCCAGTCCAGCACGGCGGCCGAGGCCGCTCCGGGCGGGGGCGCAAGTCCGTCCAACAGGGTCTGTGCCAGCGCTTCCAGCCGCTCCACGGTATCGCCATGGCTGCGCCAGGCGCCCGTGCCCGCCAGCACCGCGGGCCGGGGACCGTTCCATGGGGCGGCCATGTCGCAATCCAGCGGATCGAAGCCCAGCCCAAGGTCCGCCACCAGCGCCCGCAGGATCGACGCACGCTCACCCTGACCGTCCCCGCGGGGAAGGCGCAGCAGGGCCAGCGCCAAGTCACGCTCCTGTCGGCCGGTCGGGGACTGCCCGAACACATGCAGCCCGTCGCGGATCTGGGCCTCCTTCAGGTCGCAGAGGAAGGCGTCGAGGCGCGTCAGGTCCGCGCCCTCGTCCTCGCCCGTCATCCCGGCGTCCTGCCCGATGCCGGTGGCATCCGTCAGCGACATGATTTCGCGCCGCAGGTGGTTCAGGCGGCGGGGGTCCACGCCTGCGGCCTCGTAGTACTCGTCCACCAGCGCTTCGAGGTCGCGGAGCGGACCATAGGTTTCGGCCCGGGTCAGGGGCGGGGTCAGGTGATCGACGATCACCGCCTGCGCGCGGCGCTTGGCTTGGGTCCCCTCGCCGGGGTCGTTCACGATGAACGGGTACAGGTGCGGCATCGGGCCCAGCACCGCCTCGGGCAGGCAGACCTGCGACAAGGCCAGCGACTTGCCCGGCAGCCATTCCAGGTTGCCGTGCTTGCCCATGTGCACGACCGCCTGGGCCCCGAAGGCGTGCCGCAGCCAGATGTGGAAGGCGATGTAGCCGTGCGGGGGGACAAGGTCGGGGGAGTGGTAGGTGTCGGACGGCGCGATGTTGTAGCCGCGGGCCGGTTGCAGGCCGACGACCACGTTGCCAAAGGTCAGGACCGACAGCTTGAAGGCACTATCTTCGATGAAGGGGTCGGTCTCGGGCGCGCCCCAGCGATCCTCGATCCGGCTGCGCACGGCCCAGGGGAGCGCCTTGTAGTGGGTCAGGTAGTCGGCCATGGGCAGGGCCACGCCGCCGTGACGGTCGACCCGGTCGGTCAGCCAGTTCGTCGGCCCCGCCATCAGGCGGGACATCAGGTCGGCGGGCGCATCGGGCAGGGACAGGGTCTGATATCCGGCGTCTGCCAGCAGGCGCAGGACATGCACCGTGGCGGCGGGGGTATCCAGACCCACGCCATTGGCCAGACGCCCGTCGCGGTTGGGGTAGTTCGCCAGCACCAGCGCCACGCGGCGGTCGGCCCGCGGTGTGCGGCGCAGGCGGACCCAGGCCGCGGCAAGGTCGGCGACGAAATCCACCCGGTCGCCCCGCGCGCGCCAGGTGGCGATGCGGCACTGGGTGGCGTCATCGTGGAACGCCTCGCCCTTGAAGGCGATGGCGCGGGACAGGATGCGGCCATCGACCTCGGGCAGGGCCACGTTCATGGCGATGTCGCGGGCGGTGAGGCCGGACAGGCCGGTGTCCCATGCATCTTCGGCCATGCCGGCCAGCACCACCTGGAACACGGGGGCGCCGTTGGCATCGGGTCCGGCCAGCGGGTTGTCACCGGGGCGATCCGGCGTGCCGACGGCGAAGGATGTGGCGTTCAGGATCGCATCGGGTGGATTCTGCCGGAACAGGGTCTGGATCGTGGCGACGCTGACCGGATCCTTCAGGGAAGCGACAAACACTGGCAACGGGTTGAGGCCGCGCAGGGCAAGCGCTCGCGTCAGCCGGTCGATGGGATGCAGGCCCGCCCCCTGCACCAGCGCGCGGTAGAACACGATGGGCACCACCGGGGCGCCATCCGTCCATAGGGCACGGAGGGTATCCAGCGTCGCCTGAGCCTCGCCAGGCCAGTAGAGCCCGGCGCGCAGCAGTGGGCGGGCGGGGGGCGGGCGCGCCTCGTCACGGGCGATGGCGCGGGCGTGGGCGAGAAAGCCTGCGGCGTTCTCGGGTCCGCCTTCGACGAGAAAGGCCCAGAGCGCGTCGTAGTCTGCCGGCGGAACCGTGGACAGCGCCCGCAGGTCGGGGTCCGGCTTGTCGTCACCGGGCAGAAGCGCCAGTGGAACGCCCGCCTCGGCCAGCCGGGCGGCGTACTGCTCGGCCCCGTAGCGCCAGTAGGACAGCCCGCCCAGCACGCGCGCAACGACCAGTTTCGCCCCGGTGGCGCAGGCGTCCAGATGCAGGTCCACCGAATAGGGGTGGCGCAGGTGCATCAGGTTCATCAGACGCAGGCCGGGGGGGGCGGGCATTTCCCCCCGCGCGAGGGCCAATGCGGCGATCTCGGTATCGGCGGCGCTGACCACCACCACTTCGGCCGGGGTCTGGCCGGGGTCGGTCGCCTGCCCGTCGTCGAGGCTGCCGGGGATGGCGGCAAGGAGGTGCATCAGGGGACCCGTGGCGCTGGCGGAGTGTGCGGGAGCCTCCGGCGGAGGTATTTGGGCAAGGATGAAAGCGCAGGGCTAGAGCCGCTTTTCCATGAACAGGCTGCGCGGGTCGTCGGTGTAGTCGCCGAAGGG
>CAYYOE010000451.1:0-2638 GCA_964473055.1 uncultured Rhodobacterales bacterium
GTGAAGAGTTGCGGCACCGAAATGCCGAGGCCGGTGGCCAGCTTCTTCAGCGCCTCCCATGTGGGCGACATCTGGCCGTTCTCGATCTTCGACAGCGTTGACCGCGCCAGCCCTGCCTGGGTCGCCGCCTGTTCCAGCGTCCAGTCGCGTTCGCGCCGGAGCGCGCGCACCCGCTCGCCCAGGTTCACCGGCTGGGGCAACTCGTCGCTGCCCGAGGCGCGGGCCAGCCGGATCAGCGAGGGTTCGGAGGTCTTGCTCATGGCATGCCCCATACTCTGCCCGCCCCCCCGCTTGCAACGGCGGCGCGCGCGGCCTAGGCCCGCGGCATGGCGCCCGAACCCTCTGTCTCGATCCAGGATACCGGACCCGCGACGCGGATCCTGGGCCCCTGCCCGGCGGCGTTCAACGCGGCGGCGCATGTGCTGGCCCATGCGCGTGCCACCCCCGACAAGGTGGCGCTGGCGGTCCTGTCGCCCACCGGGGCGGAACGCTGGAGCTACGCGCGCCTGGCCGCCGCCGTGGGCGGGGTTGCGACGGGGCTGGTCGCCCGCGGGCTGGTCCCCGGCGACCGGGTGCTGGTGCGGCTGGGCAACACGCCCGCCTTTCCGGTGGTGTTCCTGGCCTGCCTGACGGCGGGGCTGATCCCGGTGCCGACCTCGGCGCAGCTGACCGGGCCCGAGATCACGCGCCTCTCCGTGCTGATCGCGCCGCGCCTGATCGTGGCGGGGCCTGGCATCGCCCTGCCCGACACCCTGCCCTGCCCGGTTCTGGCCGAGGCGGATCTGGCCGCGTTTCACGCCCTGCCGCCGCTTGCGCCGATGATGGGGTCACCGGACCGACCCGCCTATGTCGTCTTCACCTCGGGCACCTCGGGCACGCCGCGCGCGGTGGTCCATGCCCATCGTGCCGTCTGGGCGCGGGGCCTGATGCGCGCGGGCTGGACCGGGCTGACGCCCGACGACCGGCTGATGCACGCGGGCGCGTTCAACTGGACCTATACGCTGGGCACCGGCCTGCTTGATCCCTGGGCCGTGGGGGCGACCGCGCTGATCCCGGCGGAAGGCACGTCGCCCGCCGCCCTGCCCCTGCTGATGAAGCGGCACGACGTGACGATCCTGGCCGCCGCCCCCGGGGTCTATCGCCAGATGTTGCGGACGCCGATGCCGCCGATGCCGAGGCTGCGCCACGGCCTGAGCGCGGGCGAGAAGCTGTCCGACACGATCCGGGCAGGCTGGGAGGCCGCGACCGGCACGCCGCTGCACGAAGCCTATGGGATGTCGGAGTGTTCGACCTTCGTGTCGGGGTCGCCGGACGCCCCGGCGCCCCCCGGCACGCTGGGCCGTCCGCAGCCGGGGCGGCGCGTGGCGGTGGTGGACGAGGCCGGCGATCCCGTGCCGTTGGGGCAGCCGGGCGTGCTGGCCGTGGATGCGGGCGATCCGGGGCTGATGCTGGGTTATCTCGACGCGCCGGACGCAACGGCGGCGCGGTTTCGCGGCGGCTGGTTCCTGACCGGCGACATGGCGCGGATGGAGGCGGGTGGCGACATCGCGTTCCTCGGCCGCGCCGACGACATGATGAACGCGGGCGGGTTCCGCGTGGCCCCGGCCGAGGTGGAGGCGGAGCTTTTGCAGCACCCGGAGGTGACCGAGGCGGCAGTGGTCGAGCGGCGGGTCAAGGCGGATGCCACGGTGATCACCGCGCACTATGTGGCGGCGCGGGAGGTTCCGGAGGCGGAGTTCCTGGATTTCCTGGCCACGCGGCTCGCGCGCTACAAGACGCCGCGCCTGTTCGTCCGGGTGGACGCCCTGCCGCGCGGGCCGAACGGCAAGCTGAACCGCCGTGCGCTGCGAACCGAGGAGACCCCCGATGGTACCGCTTGATATCCTGTCCGACCCGGTCTGCCCCTGGTGCTGGATTGGCTGGACGCACCTGGCGCGCGCGCTGGAGGGTCGCCCCGGCCATCCCTTCGCGATCACCTGGCATCCGTTCCAGCTGAACCCCGACATGCCCGCGGGCGGCATGGACCGGGCCACCTATCTGGAGGCCAAGTTCGGCGGCCGCGACCGGGCGGTGGCCGTCTATGCGCGGGTCGAACAGGCGGCCGAGGCGGCAGGGCTGGAGATTGCCTGGGACAAGATCACGCGGATTCCCAATACGCTCGGCGCGCACCGGCTGATCCATTGGGCGGGGATCGAGGGGCGGCAGACCCCGGTCGCGGTGGCATTGTTCCGCGCCTACTGGCGCGAGGGGCGGGATATCGGCGACGGGGGCGTGCTGGCCGATCTGGCCGCCGAGGCGGGGATGGACCGGGCCATGGTCGCCGCGCTTCTGGCCGGGGACGCCGACCGCGCCGAGGTCGCGGCGCGCGATGCCCATGCACGGGCGCGCGGTGTGACCGGGGTGCCGACCTTCGTCGTCGCGCAGGCCCATGCGGTGGCGGGGGCGCAGCCGGTTGCCCTGTGGCAGTCGGTGATCGACGAACTTTCGGGCAAGGGCGCGGACGGCAGCGGGCCAGCGGCGCCGTGATCGCGGGCCGGGTGGACAAGGGCGCTGGCCGGGTCTAGGCCGGGGTGCAACCCCGGACGCCCCCCATGCCCCTTCCTCGCCCGCCTGCCCGCCTTGGCCAGACCGAATTCGT
>CAYYOE010000452.1:0-2637 GCA_964473055.1 uncultured Rhodobacterales bacterium
TTGAACATCGCGGTTTCCTGCGTGACCATCGCGATCTGGCGGCGCAGGGATTCTTGCGTCACGTCGCGCACGTCCTGCCCGTCGATCAGGACGCGCCCCTTCTCGGTGTCGTAGAGCCGCAAAAGGAGTGCCACCAGCGTGGACTTGCCCGCGCCCGAGGCGCCGACGATCCCGACCTTCTCGCCCGCGCGAATGGACAGGGTCACCCCGTCGATCCCGCCCGAGCGGCGGCCATAGGCGAAGCCCACGCCGTCGAACGTGATCTCGCCCGACACGCGCCCCATCTCGCCTGCGCCGTCGGTGTCAGCCAGCGTGTAGGGCGGGGTCAGCGTGCGCATCCCGTCCTCGACCTCGCCGACATTGGCATAGATCGCCATCAGCGACATGCTGACCCAGCCGGTCATCTGCGCGATGCGGATGGAGATGGCGCCGGCCGCCGCGATGTCGCCCGCCGTGGCCCCGCCTTGCGTCCACAGCATCACCGACCCGCCCACCAGGATCACTGGCAAGAGGCCCGCAATCGTCATCAGAGCCAGGCGGAACCACGACGACACCGCGCCGAAGTCCAGCGCCCGTTCGCGGTAGCGGTCCATCGACCGCAGGGCGTTCTGGTCCTCGTGGTCCTGGTGGGCGAACAGCTTCACCGTCTTGATGTTCGTGATCGTATCCACGACCTGCCCCGTCACGTTGGCGCGGGCGGCGGCGCGGGCGGTGGACGTGCGCCGGATGCGCGGCAGGAACAGCTTGATGAGGCCGAGATAGAGGCAAAGCCAGACCAGCAGCGCCAGTGCCACCCAGCCGTCGATGGCGATCAGGAAGATGACCGACCCCAGGATCGAGGCGATGGCGAAGGCCACGACGTTGATCGTCTCGGAGGCGACTTCGGTCACCGCGCGGGCGGCCTGCATCTGTTTCGTGGCGATTCGGCCCGCGAAGTCGTTGTCGAAGAAGGTGACCGCCTGGCCCATTGTCCAGCGGTGCAGCCGCGACAGGACCTGCGGCATGACGTTGGGCTGCACCCACAAGGCGTTGGTGGCCGAGGAGGCACCGAACACCAGCGGCCGGACCATGAGGTAGAACACCGCGAACGCTGCCACGAGCCACCAGTGATCGGCAAAGAACCCCGCCGGGCTGGCGGCCGTCGCCACCGCATCGACGACCTGGCCCAGCAGCCAGGCCGAGATGACCTCGAGCGTGCCGGCCAGCGCCGATACCGCACCCGCGGCGAACAGCATCGGCCAGGACCCGTTCAGGCACCAGCGGAAGAAGGCGCCAAGGGTCTGCGGCGGCGGGCGGTCGACCCGCTGAAACGGGTCCACCTTCATTCTGCAGCCTCTGCCGTGTCGGTGCCGATGAACCCGCCCGACTGCCGCGCCCAGAAGCGCGCATACAGACCCTGCGCCGCCAGAAGCTCGGCATGGCTGCCCTGTTCCGCGATGCACCCGCCGTCCAGCACCAGGATCCGGTCCATCCGCGCGATGGTCGACAGCCGGTGTGCGATGGCGATCACCGTCTTGCCCTCCATCACGCCATAAAGCGTGTCCTGGATCGCGGCCTCGACCTCGCTGTCCAGCGCGCTTGTCGCCTCGTCCAGCACCAGGATTGGCGCGTCCTTCAGGATGGTGCGGGCAATGGCGACGCGCTGGCGCTGACCGCCCGACAGCTTGACGCCGCGTTCGCCCACCTGCGCGTCATAGCCGCGGCGTCCCTCCTGGTCGGTAAGGCCCAGGATGAAGTCATGCGCCTCGGCACGCGCGGCGGCCTCCAGCATCTCGGTTTCCGTGGCATCCGGGCGGCCATACAGGATGTTGTCGCGCACCGACCGGTGCAGGAGGGCGGTTTCCTGCTGCACCATGCCGATCTGGGCGCGCAAGCTGTCCTGCCGGACACCGCGAATATCCTGCCCGTCGATCAGGATCGCGCCCCCGTCGGGGTCGTAGAAGCGCAGGATCAGCTTGACGAGGGTCGATTTCCCCGCGCCGGACCGCCCGACGATGCCGATCTTCTCGCCCGGGGCGATGGTCAGCGAGATCCGGTCCAGCCCCCCGGACCCCTGCCCGTAGTGGTGGCTGACGTTTCGGAACTCGATCCGCCCGTCAGTCAAGCGCAGCGCAGGCGCAGCGGGGGCATCGGTCAGGGTGACGGGTTGGGCGATGGTCTGCATGCCTTCGGCCACGACGCCCAGGTTCTGCACCAGGTTCGTCGTGGCCCACATGATCCAGTAGGTCATGTTGTTCAGCCGCAGGACCAGCGCCGCCGCCGCCGCCACGGTCCCCGCCGTGGCGCTGCCCTGTGCATAAAGCCACACCGCCAGCCCCGTCACCGACACGATCAGGAACCCGTTCAGCGTGGTCAGCGTCACGTCCATCCGCGTGATGATCCGCATCTCGCGCTGGAAGGTCCGGCGCGAATGCTCGATCGCTTCCTTGGCGTATTCCACCTCGCGGTCGTGGTGGCCGAACATCTTGACCGCATGGATGTTGGTGTAGCTGTCCACCACACGGCCCGTGATCGCCGACCGCGCGTCGGACGATGCCTTGGCCGCGGGGCCCGCGTGGCGGATCGTCCAGCGCATCAGCGCGATGTAGCCCGCGACCCAGACCAGCATCGGCAGCACAAGGCGCGGGTCCGCGCCGG
>CAYYOE010000453.1:0-2634 GCA_964473055.1 uncultured Rhodobacterales bacterium
GCCTCGACCCGCGCCGCCTAGAGCGCGTCCACCGTCCGCGGATAGACCGACTGGAACCCTTCGGCATATTGCGCCGCCCGGCCCCCGGCCTGCCCGCCGGAATTGCGCTGGAAGTGGTTCGCCCGGTTCTGCGCGACCCGGGTATAATACTCCCACAGGTGTTCCTGCCCTTCCATGCACTCGATGGCCGCCCGCTTGCGGTCCCAGACCTCGGTGATGTCGAGGAAGGTATCCGGCTTCCAGCCCATCTGTTCGGTCTGGTGCGGCTCGAACAGATAGAGCTGCGGCGCGCCCAGCACCTTCTCGCCCGGCTTGTGCCCCCAGGCCTGCGCGGTCGACCGGCACTCCATCACCACCTGCGTGGTGTACATGTGGTCGGCGTTGTAGGGGTCATGGGCCGAATGGCTGAGCATGAAGGACGGCTGCACGGCGCGCATCACGTCCACCAGCCGGTCCTTGTCGGCGCGCGTCATCTCCAGCGGATAGTCGCCAAGGTCGAAGCAGATCAGGTCATGCACCCCCAGCGCAACGGCGGCCTTTTCCGCCTCGGCCCGGCGCGCCGCCTTCACCTGGGCAAGCGTCATGCCCGGCTGCTTCCACAGCTTGGCGCTCTCGCCGCGTTCGCCGAAGGACAGGCAGACGACCGTCACCTGACAGCCCCGCGCGGCATGCAGCGCGATGGCCCCGCCGCAGCGCCAGACGAAATCGGCGGCATGGGCGGAAATCACCAGCGCGGTCCTGGGGGCATCGGTCATCGTCGTCTCCCGTCATCCTGTGGCGACCATAGGCCACGGACCCATCCGCGCCTCAAATGGAAAGCCCGCGCCGCCGCATAAGTGCAGGTTACTGCCCCGCGTCCTGCAAGGGCCCGGTCTGCCACAGCCGCACCTTGATGCCGCCGTGGTCCACGATCGGCCCGGGCGCGTTCCAGGGCAGGCCGGTCGCGCGCGCAAGGCCCGCGTCGGCCGTCACCATCCCCACCCGCCAGCCCGCAAACCGCGCCGCCAGCACCGTGCCCAGCGCGCCATGCAGCGCGAACAGCGGCTTGCGGTCGCCGATCCGCAACCCGTAGGGCGGGTTGACGATGACCAGCCCGGGTGGCCCCTCCAGTCGCTGAAGGTCGCTGACCGCGGCGCGCGTGAAGGACGCCACGCCGCCCACCCCGGCGCGCTCCGCATTCGCAGCCGCCGCGCGCACCGCCCCCTGGTCGCGGTCCGACCCGTGGAACCGCAGGTCGGTCGCGCCCGCGCCCAGCGCCCCGCGTTCCGCCGCCCAAGCGACGGGATCGTGCGGCACCAACCGCTCGAAGGCAAAGCCCCGCGCCCGTCCCGGTGCCAGCCCCAGCGCCATCTCGGCCGCCTCGATCACGAAGCTGCCCGACCCACACATCGGGTCCAGCACCGGCCACTGTCCGCGATAGCCGCAGGACCGCAGGAACAGCGCCGCCAGCGTCTCGCGCAACGGCGCCTTGGCGGTCGAGGTCTTGGACCCGCGCTTGTGCAGCGCCTCGCCCGAGGTATCGACCGACAGGGTGCACAGGTCGTCCTCGATGCGCACCAGGATGCGGATGGCCCCCTCGGTCGCCGACGCAACTGCGGGCGCGCCCACCGTCTCGGCGATGGCGCGGGCCACGCGCTCGGCCGCCGCGCCCGCGTGGTAGATCCGGCTGCCCCGGCAGGCGGCCTCGACCGTTACTGGCACATCGGCGCGCAGCAACCCAGCCCAGTCCACCCGCCGCGCCCGCTTGTCCAGTTGCGCCAGATGCATCGCCCGGAACGCGGCCACCCGCGCCAGCACGCGGTTCGCGCCCCGCACCCACAGGTTCGCCCGCCGCACCTCGGCCCAGCCGCCAGGCAACGTCACCCCGCCCGGCACCGCTGCAGCCCCCGCAAATCCCAGCGCCAGCACGTCCTCCAGCAGCACGGGTTCCAACCCCGGCGGCGCGGTCAGGAAGATCTCGAAGGGCGCGTCCAGGGTCATGCCCCGCGCATAGCCTGCCCGCGCGCAGCGCGCGAGGGGCAACAACACCCGCCCCGCTTCGATATGGTCCAAGTATCCCGGGGGGAGGGCCGACAGGCCCCGGGGGGCAGCGCCCCCCGCCCTTTCCAGAAGCAGACCCTTGCGACCGGGGGGCGTGCGGTCCTACGATCCCCCGCACGACAAGGGACCGACGATGACCCAGGCCAAACCCCTCGACCCCGCGCCCTACATCTGGACCGGCCCGCCGCTCGGGCAGGCCGTCAGCCTTGACGCCCGGTTCTACACCGATCCCGAGATCTTCGACGCCGAGACGGCCGCGATCCACCGCAAGGGCTGGGTCTTTGCCGGCCGGGTCGAGATGCTGGACGGCCCCGGCGCCTTCCGCGCCCTCGACACCGTGGGCGGCCCGGTCCTGCTGGTCCGGGATGCCGATGGCACCCTGCGGGCCTTTGCCAACATCTGCCGCCACCGCAACTCGATCATGGCCACCGGCTGCGGTCGGGCCGACCGCCTGACCTGCCCCTACCACGGCTGGACCTACCGTCTCGACGGCCGCCTGTCCGGCGTGCCCGGCATGCAGGGCATTCCCGGCTTCCGGCGCGAACCGCACGGCCTGTTCCCGATCCGGATGGAGGTCTGGGAAGGCTCGATCTT
>CAYYOE010000454.1:0-2624 GCA_964473055.1 uncultured Rhodobacterales bacterium
GGCGACCGCGAGGATGGCGGCGATGATCGGCTCGTAGCCGGTGCAGCGGCAGAGGTTGCCCGAGATCGCCTCGATCACGTCCTCCCGCGTGGGACGCGGATTGCGGTCCAGAAGCGCGCGGGCCGAGACGAGCATGCCGGGCGTACAATAGCCGCACTGGGCGGCGAAGTGGTCCATGAAGGATTCCTGAAGGGGATCGAGCGTGGGGCCCGTCGACAGGCCTGCGGCGGTGCGGATTTCCGTCCCTCCAACGGTTTCCGCCAGCACAAGGCAGGCAAGCTGCGTCGCGCCGTCGATCGTGACGGTACAGGCGCCGCAGGTGCCCTGCCCGCATCCGTACTTGGGCGACAGATCACCAACGCCCCGGCGCAGAAAGTCCAGCAGGTTCTGTCCTTCGTCCGCGAAGGCGGCGCGGGGGCTGCCGTTCAGGATGAAGCTTACCGGTTTCTTCGCCATCAGCCCCGCTCCATCCGTTCGAGAAGGCGCCCCAGATGCACGCCCGCCACTTCGCGGCGGTACCAGCCGCTCGCCACCGGATCGGTCGGCGGGTCCAGCCCTTCGGCAGCCACGGCGGCGGCACGGGAGATGGTCGCGGCATCCAGCGCCTGCCCCTCGAGAACGCGTTCCACGGCGGCGGCCCTCAGTGGCGCGGGGCCCATCGCGCCGAAGGCCACGCGGGCGCCCCGAATGCGCCCCCCCTCGAGCGGCAGAAGGGCCGCGATGGACAGGACGGATACGCCCTTCGGCTTCACGCGGCTCACCTTCAGAAACCCGAAGATGCGAGGATCGCGCGGCCGCGGCACCTCGATCGAGGCGACCAATCCCGCCCTCTCGCGGTCCCGCAACACTTCGTCGACCGACCGCGCGCCACCCTGCCCCGCGAAAACGACACGCGCGCCCACCGCCAGTAGCGCAGCGGCGAAGTCGCCGTAGGGATGCGGCGCGAACAGGTTGCCCGCCACGGTGCCCATGTTGCGCACCTGGGGGCCGCCGATGAGCCGCGCCACCGGATGCAGGAACTCGAGATCGCGATTCGCCAGAACGTCGGCCATCGTCACGCCCGCCCCAAGCGTCGCGGTGTCCCCCGACACCCTGACTTCGCGCAGCGCCGGATCGGTTGTCCTGAGCACCCGCGCGGGCGCGGTGCCCGCGTTCACCTCTCGCATCACGATCGTGCCGCCGCCCAGATACACCGCGTCTCGGCCCATTGCGCGCGCGGCATCGGCGAGCGTCGGATAGGTCTCGACCGTGGTCATGCCCCCTCCAGTCCCATATGGACACGGATCGCGTCCATGCCGCCCTGATAGACGTTCTCGGCCACCATCTGCTGCAGTTCCGCCTCGCGTCCTGGAGGTGTGTCGAACCGGCTTTCCCAGTGCCAGAAGGTCATGTCGCCATCGGTCACCGGGGCAAGACGGACATGCGCCACGTAGTTCAGCAGCGGGACGGGCGTATCCAGCAGGCAATAGCTGAACGCCATGTCCGCATCCGACAGTGTCAGAAGAAGTTCGCGCAGTTCCGATCCGTCCTGCAGGTGAAAGCGGCGTACGCACCCGATCCGGTCGGACGTCCAGCCCTTCTCGATCACGCTGTCCCGCACGATCGGATGCCAGCGGTCGTGCCCGTTGAAGTCGCGCAGCACGTCCCAGACCGCCTCGACGGGGGCAGGAAGGACCGTGCTTTTCAAGACCTTGACCACGCTCAGCCCACCATCTGCCGCTTGAGTGCAGTGAAGCCCGCCTGGAACACGTCGTTCCCGATGCCGGTCACAAGACCCTCGGCCGCGGCCTCGGCGCACTCGAACTCGGCTGTCCATTCGGCGAAGGTGCGGCCACCGTCCGTCACCGGGGTCAGCCGGATCGTCGCCACATAGTCCGTCAGCGGCATCGGGCTTTCGAGGATCGCGTAGGTGCAGAACATGTCGTAGTCGCTGAGGCCCAGCAGCTTTTCGCGGATGCGGTCGCCGTTCTGCAGGTGAAAGTCCCGCACGCAGCCGACCCGGTCGGCGGGTTCGCCGTTCTCGATCCGGCTGTCACGGATGCGGGGGTGCCAGCGGGGAAGGCCGTTGAAGTCGCGAATGCGCTCCCAGACCTTTGCCGCGGGCGCGTCGATCACCGAAGAGATATAGACGCGCGGCATCTATTTCTTCCCTCCCTCGGGCGCCGCGTCCTTGCCGCCGCCCCCGCCGCCCTTCTTGGCGCCATCAGCGATGCGCTGCAGGTCCGACGCCTCGCGCATCAGCCCGCCCTGCTTGGCAATGGTGCCGCCCTCGATCCCGATGTCCGCCAGAAGCGAGTCGATCAGCGGCGCCTGGACGCGGTAGCGCAGCGCCGAGTTGATGACCTCGTCCGTCGGACTGCTGCCCTCGCGGGACCCGCCCCCGGTGACGCCGTCGAGTTGCATGATCCGGATGTCGTGGATCTTTTCGAGCGGCTTGACCGAGGCCGCCACGATCCCCTCCACATGCTCCAGCATCTTGCGCTTGAACAGCGAATGGCGCGCCTCGTCGGTCAGGATGTTCTCGGCCTCGTTGATCAGTTTCGCGGCCTCGGCCTCCACCACCGCGCGGACCTGCGCGGCCTCGGCCATCAGCCGCGCCTCGGCCGCCGCCTTCTCGGCCATCA
>CAYYOE010000455.1:0-2612 GCA_964473055.1 uncultured Rhodobacterales bacterium
GTGCCGGTCGAATACGCCCTGCACGCGCACCACTGGCTGATCCTGCATGGCCGCTATACCTGCCTGGCGCGCAAGCCGCGTTGCGCGGACTGCATCATCGCCGATCTCTGCCCCTTCGAGGAAAAGACAGCATGACCCCCAGCTACCAGGTTGTCGGCATCGGCAACGCCATCGTCGACGTGATCGCCCCGGCCGACGACAGTTTCCTTGACCTGATGGGCATCACCAAGGGCATCATGCAGCTTGTGGAACGCCCGCGCGGCGAGATGCTGTATGGCGCCATGAAGGATCGGGTGCAGGCGCCCGGCGGGTCGGTTGCAAACACGCTGGCGGGGATCGGGGCGCTGGGGCTGACGACGGCCTTCATCGGACGGGTTCATGACGATGCGCTGGGGCGGTTCTACGCCGGCGCCATGCAGAAGGACGGGACCGATTTCGTGAACCCGCCGGTGCCGGGGGGCGAGTTGCCCACCTCGCGGTCGATGATCTTCGTGTCGCCTGACGGCGAGCGGTCGATGAACACCTACCTCGGGATTTCGGCTGAACTCGGCCCCGAGGACGTGGCCGACGAAGTGGCGGGCGCGGCAGGAATCCTGTTCCTGGAAGGCTACCTCTACGACAAGCCAAAGGGCAAAAAGGCGTTCGAGCGCGCTGCCCGGCTGACACGGCAAGGTGGCGGTCAGGCGGGTATCGCCCTGTCCGATCCGTTCTGCGTGGATCGCCACCGCGACGATTTCCGCCGCCTCGTGCGCGACCTCGACTATGTGATCGGCAATCAGCAGGAATGGATGTCGCTGTACCAGACCGACGATCTGGGCGCTGCGCTGGAACAGGCCACGGCCGAATCCGGGCTGGTGGTCTGCACGCGGTCGGGGGCCGATGTCGTCATTCAGCGCGGCGAGGAACAGGCCATCGTGCCCGTTACCATGGTCACGCCGGTCGATGCCACGGGCGCGGGCGACCAGTTTGCGGCGGGGTTCCTCTACGGGCTGGCTACCGGAAGGCCGCTGGAGGCCTGCGGACGCATGGGTTGCATCGCCGCGGCCGAGGTGATCGGCCACTACGGCGCCCGCCCCGAGGCCAACCTGCGCGCGTTGTTCGCCCGCGAAGGGCTGATCTGACGTCCGCAACCGCTATGCGGCGGGGGCATCCACGCGAACTTCGGTTGTCGCCCCCATCGCCGAGGCGAGCGATGCAAGGCGGGATGCGGCAACCTCGCCGAACAGGGGTTCACCATGTGGAGACAGGCGCAGGGTCAGCAACGATTTCTTCGGGTTCCAGGACAGGCGGCCCATGTCCTCGGGGTCGCGCACGCTGAACATCGCGCCGAACCGCATCGCCTTGCCCAGGATTTCCGCCTCGCGCAGCGCGTCGGGCGACAGAAGGGCGAACAGCGGCGCATAGCGCGACCCCGACCGACTGTTCTTGTAGCGATGCAGCAGGGCCACCCCCAGCCAGATTCGTTCGTCATGGCTGATCCCGGCCAGGTTCGCCCGAGTGGCGTTGTCGAAACAGACCTCATGCCGGTAGTCGGGATGCGCGCGCCAGCTGACGTCGTGCAGCAGGCACGCGGCCTTGACCAGTCGCGCGCGTTCCGGCGGCAGGTCGGGGAACAGCGGCAGGACGAAGTTGAACAGCATCTTTCCGAAGCCGGGCAACCGGGCGTCCTTGGCTTCGGCATGGCGGCAGGATTCCACCAGCGGATCACGCGCCTGCAGTTCAGGCGGCATCTGTTCGTAGAGCAGCCCCTCGCGTATGCCGAAGGACGACACCGCGATTTCCGGCGGACGGAACGCCTCGACCAGCACGCCCAGCACCTGCGCCGCCATGGGAACCAGTGCCATCCGTGCCTCGCCGATGCCGGTCTGAGAGCGCAGTCTGGCTACCTCGGACGCCTGGATCATCTCGACGGTCGCCGCGACATCCTCGCGCGTCATGCGGTATTCGTGCAGGACATGCAGCGGATAGCCACGCCGCTCCATGTCCAGCCGCGCGATGGCCCGCCATGACCCGCCCACCAGGAACAGGCGCTTGTGATCGCGGCCCATCCGGTCTGCGAGGTCCGCGACGGTGCGCGCGATGTGGGCGGCCAATGCCTTCTTCGAGCCCGCATGCCGCTCCAGCGCCAGCGGACCCAACGCCGATGTCATCCGCTGCCCGATCTGTCCGCCCTTCAGTTCCGCCAGTTCCATCGACGATCCGCCAATGTCGCAGACCAGCCCCTCGGCGCCGGGCCAGCCCAGCAGCACGCCCTGCGCCGACAGGCGCGCTTCCTCCTCGCCGTCGATGACGTAAAGGCGGAGGCCGGTCTCCCGCGTGATCTCCTCCCCGAACGCGGGACCGTCCTCCGCCTCGCGCACTGCCGCCGTGGCGACCACGGTCAACGGTGCGATCCCCATGCCCTCGGCCAGCAGGGCGAACCGCTTCAGCGCCGCCAGGGCGCGGCGTTTGCCTTCGGGGTTCAGCCGCCCGGTCTCGGCCACGCCGGCGCCGAGGCCCGCCATGATCTTTTCGTTGTAGAAATACGCCGGGCTGCGCGCCGCGCCGTCGAACACCACAAGCCGGACCGAGTTCGACCCCACATCCACCACGCCCACCTTGGGCATGGCGCG
>CAYYOE010000456.1:0-2588 GCA_964473055.1 uncultured Rhodobacterales bacterium
CGGCGCGAAATGCTGACCGCGGCGATGGACGTGCTGAACGAGCGCGAGCGCGACATCCTGACCCGGCGGCGGCTGATGGATGACCCGGTCACGCTGGAGGAATTGTCCGAAGGCTACGGGGTCAGCCGCGAACGTATCCGCCAGATCGAGGTGCGTGCCTTCGAGAAGCTGCAGGAGCGGATGCGCGATCTGGCCCGCGCGCGGGGCATGCTGGAAAGCGCCTGATGACCCCGGTGCGGGCGGTCTATGGAATCGCCCGCAGGACCCTGTCGATCTCGGACAGGGCCTCGGCGTGGTGGCCGATCAGGATGTGCCCGCCCTCGGGATAGATGACGGTTCGGGCACCCGGCACGGCGCGGCCGACGTGCCGGGCGGCCTCTGCGGTGCCGAACAGGTCGTCCTCTGCCGATATGGCAAGCGTGGGTGCCGTGATGGCCGACAGGTCCCAGGCAGGCGGGTCGGCGGCCAGCCGTGCATCGTAGAGGAGCCCTTCGGCACGCAGGCTGACCGGCAGGATGCCATGCAGCATGGACCGGGCGCGGGCCTGCTCGGCAGGCGTAGCAGAGGCGACAAGTTCGGGGCTGGTCGCGAGAAGCGTCGCCATCATCCTGTCAGGTGCCAGACGCAGCCCGGCCCACACCGCCGTGTCGGATCGCAGCACCCGGGTGATGATCGCCTCGGCGACCGCATCGGGCGGCGGCGGGGCAGGGCGACCCGGCACGGGGGTGGCGGGAACCAGTGCCACCAGCGCGGCGGTCCGTGCGGGGTGGCGCAGGGCAAAGGCGAGGGCCGGGTTCGCCCCGGCCGAAGCGCCGATCACGGCGACCCGGTCCAGACCCAGCCCATCGAGCAGGTCGGCCAGCGCGTCGGCTTCCGCATCGGGGCCTGTCGCCGGGTCGAGTCCCGGCGGTATCGGGGTGCCGGGGTATCCGAACCGCGATGGCGCAAGGATGGTCCAGCCGCGGTCCGGCAGGTCACCCGCGAGGGCAAGTCCCTGATCGTGGCCACCGCCCGTGCCGTGCAGCATCAGCACCGGCAGGGCCCGGATGTCCGGGCCCGTGGCGTCAGGCCGAACGAGGGCATAGGCCATCGCTCCATGCCGGGTTATGGCCTGCCCGGCGGGGACCGGGATCGCATCGCGCGCCGCCGCGAGGACACGAGCGCGATCGGCCAGGCCTGTGCCCGTGGCCGCCAGCGCCACCGCGCCAAGAATCACTGTCCTGCGTCGCATCCCGCCCCTTGCATGCGTCCGGTCCCTGTCCGGATGTGGCGTCGATGCTGCGCGACTGCTGGCCTATATGCCTTGCGCCCAATCAAGCCCGGTCCGTCGGTCGCTCCTGCCGGACCTGGCGGATATCTGGTCCATTCGCGCCATTCTGCGGCCACAGTTGCTGCTTAGGAGACGATCGCACAGCAACGACCGTCCGAGCCTTTCCATGCCCCAGCCCCGCAATCTGCCCCTGCTTCCGCCCTCGGCGACCGATCCGCGGATCGGTATGGTCGGCATCGGCAGTGCGACTTTGTTCCTTGCGGCCCTGATCTGGCATGTGACGATGCCGCCGCTGATCGCGCTGTTCGGCCTCATCCTTGCCTACGCCCTGCCGGTCGCTGTGCTGGAAGTCGTCCTGCGCAAGGTGCACCGGGCGCCAACCACCGGGCTTGACTGGAATCGTGCGCCCGCCCCGTCGCTGGACCGGGTGGTGCTGAAACTGATCGGAGTGCTCGCTTCGGTTGGGGCCGTTCTGGCCCTGCATGCCCTGTTCCGGTTCTACGGGACCGAGAACATGGCGATCCCTCTCGCGCTGCTCTGGTGGATGGGCCCAGGCCTCGCGGTTGTCGTTCCGGCCTATGTCTGGTGGGTGGACGCGCGGCAGGTCGACCCGCAGGACGACTATTGGCGGCTTGGCGCAATTCTGACCGGCCGTTTGCCCCTGGATGAGGGGCGCGCGCTGCGCGACCATGCGCTGGGCTGGACGGTGAAGGGGTTCTTCCTGCCGATCATGCTGGTATATTTGTTCCACAATCTGGGCAGCCTGCACCTGCTTCGGGCGGCCCTCGTCGGCGATCCGGTGCTGCTGGTCTTCGGTCTGACGAAGATCGCACTGATGCTGGAACTGGCCGTCGTCTGCGCCGGCTACACCCTGACACTGAAGGCGCTGGACGCCCATATCCGCAGCCCGAACCCCTATCTGGCCGCCTGGGTCGTCACGCTTGTCGTCTACGAACCCTTCAACCGCGTCATCACTGGGCAGGTGTTCCGCTTTCGCACTGATACGGGCTGGGTCGAGATGCTGTGGCAGTATCCCGGTCTGACGGTGCCATGGCTGACGGTGATCGTGGCCAGCTATGCGGTCTGGGTCTGGTCGACGGCGTCCTACGGGCTGCGCTGGTCGAACCTGACGCATCGCGGGATCATCACGAACGGACCCTATCGTTTCACCAAGCACCCCGACTATGTCTCGAAGATCACCTTCTTCTGGTTCGGCACCGCCCCTTTCCTGACGGCGGCAACGCCCTGGGCGGCGGTGGCGGGTACGGCGGCGCTGGTCGTGGTCACCGGCATCTACTGGGGCCGCGCCCGGATGGAG
>CAYYOE010000457.1:0-1304 GCA_964473055.1 uncultured Rhodobacterales bacterium
GCCGTCTGGCGCTGATCCGAATGTTGCACTTCTCTGATCGGGCTCTTCGGCCTGACGATTGGGACCTTCTCAATCGTCAGACAGGAGGCTTCCATGAAGGAGAAGACAACGCCGCTGCGCGAGCGGATGATCGAGGACATGCGCGTTCGAGGTTTGGGCGACAAGGCCCAGAACGCCCACATCCGGGCGATCAAGGACTTCGCCGGGTTCCTGGGGCGCACGCCGGATACCGCCACCCCCGAGGATCTGCGCGCCTACCAGCTCCACATGACCGAGGCCGGCATCGCGCCGCCGACGTTCAACGCCCGCATCATGGCGCTGCGGTTCCTCTTCGGCACGACGTGCGGCCGCGAGGAGATGCAGCAGCACATGCAGTTCCGCCGTCAGCCGCGGCGGCTGCCCGTCGTGCTGAGCGCCCAGGACGTGGCCGACGTCATCGAAGCGGCCCCGGGGCCTGGGCTGAAGTACCGCGCGGCGCTCAGCATCAGCTACGGCGCGGGGCTCAGGGCTTCCGAGGTCTGCATGCTCAAGATCGGCGACATCGTGCCGGAGGCGCGTCTTCGACACGACGACAGCGACCGGATGCTGATCCACGTCGAACAGGGGAAGGGGCGCAAGGACCGCAAGGTGATGCTGTCGCCCGGCCTGCTCGAGCTTCTGCGCGCCTACTGGCGCGAGGCGCGGCCCGCGGGATGGCTGTTTCCCGGCAAGCCCCCCATCAACCCGATCTCGCCGCGCCAGCTGAGCCGGGCCTTCCTGGCCGCCAAGCGGTTGGCGGGCATCACAGGGCCGTCCACGCTGCACACGCTCCGTCACAGCTTCGCGACCCATCTGCTCGAGGCCAACACGGACGTGCGGGTGATCCAGGTCCTGCTGGGCCATGCCAGGGTGACGACGACCGAGCGATACACCCATGTCGCCACCAGGACGATCCGCGATATCGTCAGCCCGTTCGAGGCGCTGTCCCAGATCGCAGCGCGGAGAGAGCCGCCGAGATCGAGGCCGGGGCCGGAGTAACCTGCGGCGAGGGTGCCTCGGGCGAAGCTGGAACTGGCCGACATCTTCCGTGCCCACGGCCCCGCGTGGCGGCAGGCCAATGCCGGGCATGTCGGCCTGAGCCAGTTGAAGGCGATGTCGGCCATCGAGGCCTGCCGGACGGAAGCGCTTGGGCCAGGCATGTCGCGGCTTGTTCGAACTGCGACCACCAGCACGTCGCCTACAACTCACGCAAGAACCGGCACTGCCCCAAGTGCCAGGGTGAGCCAATGGAACGCCAATGGTCCGAGAGACATTGGCGAACGCCG
>CAYYOE010000457.1:1404-2579 GCA_964473055.1 uncultured Rhodobacterales bacterium
CCATCGCCGCCGATCCCAGGCACCTCGGAGCGCGGATTGGTATGACCAGCGTCCTGCACACCTGGGGCTCGGCACTGACCCACCACCCGCACGTCCACATGATCGTCCCGGGCGGGGGCCTGTCGTCGGACGGCACGCGCTGGACCCCCTGCCGCCCGGGGTTCTTCCTGCCGGTCCGGGTCCTGTCCCGGCTGTTCAGGCGCCTGTTCCTCGAAGGCCTGTCGGCGCTGCACCGCGCCGGCAAACTCGCCTTCTTCGGCGAGCTCGAGCACCTGGCGGACCCCGCCGCCTTCGCCGCCTGGCTCGCGCCGCTTCGCAAGGCCGAATGGGTGGTCATCGTGCCGAAGGCGCGTCTTCGACACGACGCCAAGCCCCCGTTCGGAGGACCCGAGGCAGTGCTGTCCTATCTGAGCCGCTACACACATCGGGTCGCGATCTCGAACAGCCGCCTCGTCAGCGCCGATGCCGACACCGTCGCGTTCCGCTGGAAGAACTACCGCATCAAGCGCGGCGATCGGATGAAGGTCATGCGGGTGGCGACGGGCGAGTTCATCCGCCGGTTCCTGATCCACGTCCTGCCGGATGGCTTCCACCGTATCCGGCATTATGGACTGCTGGCCAGCGCCGCGCGCAAGCGCAACGTCGAGACCGTCCGCCGTCTGCTCGGCGCCAGGCCGCCCGCCCAAGCCGAGGCGGCCGACACCGATACAGCCCCGCCGCTCCCCCTCAAGGAGCCGTGCCCGGACTGCGGCGGGCCGATGCGGATCATTGAGACCTTCCGGCGCGGCGAACGCCCCCTGACCCGCGCCCCGCCCCGAAAGGCAGCCGCATGATGACAGGGCCATCCCCTCCACCGACCCCGATCCGGATCGACCCCTCGGTCCGGGAACACCGATGCTGCGCGCCGGGAGGACCCCATGCCCAGAACAACGCTGGACGCGCGTCGTCTCGGGCTATCCGTCGATGCCCGGCCTCCCCTGCGGACCTCGAGAAAGACCCGGCACACCGCGTCGGGGCGAAGTGCCGGAACAGAGCCGCCAACGACGCCGGGCTGCTTTCCCCATAGGGCACGGCCAGACCCCCGCGGCTTCCTCCTCGTCAGGTTTTCCAACGTGGGCCGCCACCGCGCAGGAGGCCGTCGTCACGCCGCGGCCCACATCGAAAAACCTCCAACG
>CAYYOE010000458.1:0-2569 GCA_964473055.1 uncultured Rhodobacterales bacterium
ACGAAGAATCCGATCATCACCCGCGACCCCGAATTCGGAATGGTCCGCCTGCGGGCCTTCGGCAGCTATGCCCTGCGCGTGGCGGACCCGGCCAAGTTCATGACGGAAATCGTGGGGACCGACGGCGAGTTCACGACCGACGAGATCAGCTTTCAGATCCGCAACATCGTGGTGCAGGAAGTGTCGCGCGTGCTGGCGGCCTCGAATATCGCGGTGCTGGACATGGCAGCCAACACTGCCGATCTGGGCAGGCTCGTGGCGCAGGCCATTGCGCCGGGGATTGCGGCCTACGGCCTGACAATTCCGGAACTCTACATTGAAAACATATCCTTGCCGGAGGAAGTTGAGAAGGCAATGGATGCCCGGACGAAGATGGGAATCGTCGGCGATCTTTCGAAATATGGCCAGTTCGCTGCGGCCGAGGCAATGACGCGGGCTGCTGCGAATCCCGGGGCGGCCGGCGCCGGGATGGGTCTGGGGATGGGCATGGCGATGGGCGGCATGGCGCCGGGAATGGCGGCTGGTCCTTGGGGAACTGCACCTGCGGCGACGGCGCCGGTCGCACCACCGCCGCCGCCGGTGGAACATGTTTGGCACATCGCCGAAAACGGCCAGACAAAGGGGCCCTTTTCGCTGGCGTCGATGGGGCGCATGGCGGCCGATGGCACGCTCAGCCGGGAAACCCATGTCTGGACGGCGGGACAGGATGGCTGGATGCGGGCGGGCGACGTGACCGACCTTGCGCGCCTGTTCACGGTGCTGCCGCCGCCACCGCCGCCGCCATCGACGTCCGGGGCGTAATCCGGCGATGGGCGAGGCCATCCCCGCCGTCCCCCCGGGCGAGGTGCATCGCTTTCCCTGTCCCGCCTGTGGGGCAGACCTGCGCTTCAACCCGCAGGCGGGCGAGCTTGTCTGCGACCATTGCGGCCACACCACACCCATGGCCGCGCCGCCACCTGCCCGCGCCGCGATCCGCGAACTCGACTTCCGCGCGGCGCTGGCCGACCAGTTGCCCGCCGCGGAACTGGAGGAAACCCGCGGCGTCACCTGCACCTCTTGCGGGGCCGAGTTCGAATTCGACCGTGCCGTCCACGCGGCCGAATGCCCCTTCTGCGCCTCGCCTGTCGTCACTGACACCGGTACGCAGCGCCACATAAAGCCCAAGGGCCTGATCCCCTTCGCCCTCGACGAACGCACCGCACGCGCGGCGATGACCGCATGGCTCGGCCGACTGTGGTTCGCCCCCTCGGGGCTGGTGGACTATGCCCGAAAGGGCCGTGCCATGCAGGGGATCTACGTTCCGTACTGGACCTTCGACGCCGACACGGCCAGTCGGTACCGCGGTGAACGCGGCACGGTCCACTACGAGTCCGAGTCCGTCACCGTCACCCGCAACGGCCGGCGCGAGACCGAGACGCGACAGGTCACCAAGGTGCGCTGGTCCCCGGCGTCGGGCCGTGTGGCGCGGTTCTTCGATGACGTTCTGGTGCTGGCCTCGCGCAGCCTGCCGAAACGTTTCACCGACGCGCTGCAACCCTGGGACCTGACGGCATTGTCGCCCTATGCCCCCGAATATGTCGCCGGCTTCCGGGCCGAGGGCTATACCGTCGAACTGGACGAGGGGTTCGCCGAGGCCCGCGCGATCATGGATCGCCAGATCGAAAGCGACGTGCGCTTCGATATCGGTGGCGACCGCCAGCGCATCCACGCCATTGATACCGACGTGAAGGACATCACCTTCAAGCACATCCTGCTGCCGGTCTGGCTGGCCGCCTACCGCTACAACGGCCGCACCTTCCGCTTCGTCGTGAACGGCCAGACCGGCCGGGTGCAGGGCGAACGTCCCTGGTCGGCCTGGAAGATCGCGGCCGCCGTGATCCTGGGGCTGATCGTGGCAGGGGGCCTCGGCTATCTTGCGGCGATGCAGGAGGGGGCGGGTTGACCGGCCCTTCCGCGATGCGACGCGCGGCTGTATAGCGCCCCCCATGTCCGTCAATCCGCCCAGCCTCCGCCCCGACCTTGCCCGCGCCGCCGTGCCGGATACCCGCCGTGAGGGCCAGCCGACCATCGGCATGGTCTCGCTGGGCTGCCCCAAGGCGCTGGTCGACAGCGAGCGCATCCTCACCCGCCTGCGGGCCGAGGGCTATGCAATCAGCCCCGACTACGCCGGCGCCGATGCGGTGATCGTCAATACCTGCGGCTTTCTCGACAGCGCCCGCATGGAAAGCCTCGACGCCATCGGCGAGGCGCTGGCCGAAAACGGCCGCGTCATCGTCACCGGATGTCTCGGCGCGGAACCCGAGGTCATCACCGGCGAACACCCGAAGGTCCTCGCCGTCACCGGCCCGCACCAGTACGAAGCGGTGCTCGACGCCGTCCACGCCGCCGTCCCGCCCGACCCCGACCCCTTCGTGGACCTGATCCCGCCCCAGGGCATCAAGCTGACCCCGCGCCACTACAGCTACCTCAAGATCGCCGAGGGCTGCGACCACAAGTGCCGCTTCTGCATCATCCCCGACATGCGCGGCCGCCTGGTCAGCCGCCCCCACGCTGCGGTGATACGCGAGGC
>CAYYOE010000459.1:0-2554 GCA_964473055.1 uncultured Rhodobacterales bacterium
ATCGACGGGCAGATCACCGACCTGATCCCCTATTTCGCGCAGATCGGGCAGTTGCTGGTGCCCGGCCGCAAGTGGAGCCTTCTGTTCATGATGGCCGCGCAGGACCTGATCGCGACCCTGTGCATGAACCTGAAGCATCGCATCAATGCCCCGCGGCCGACCGATTTCGCAGCGCAGGTGCTGCCGGTGATCCGGACGCCCAGCCATTCGACGCTGCCATCGGGCCATGCGACGGAATCCTTCGCGCTGGCCACGATCATGGAAGGTCTGATGCAGGGCAGGCCCCAGCCGGTTACGCAGATGGACGCGGGCGCCGTGATGGCCAGCCTGCCGCTGCGTCTGGCCGCCCGGATCGCCGAGAACCGGGTGGTGGCGGGCGTGCATTTCCCGGTGGACAGCGCGGCGGGCGCGGCGCTGGGGATTGCGGCGGCCGAGGCGGTGATGTGCGCCTGTGTCGGCGGCACCGCGCCTTCGCCGGCGCTGTGGAAGTTCGATAGCGAGGCCTTTGGCGCCGAGGATTTCCTGCTGGCGACGCTGGCCGAGCGTGCCCCGGGCTTCACCGTGGCGGAAGGCACCGAACCGGCGCCCGAGGCGTCGGAACTGCTGGGCATGCTCTGGGCGGCCGCACTGGCGGAATGGCACGCCTGAAGCGCGGGCCGTCAAGCGATCTGGCGGCGGGGAGCACAAATCGCTAGCCTGCGCCCAGGTCGCGGCTAAGCGGGATCCTGCGCGTGTATTTCGATAGTGTCTTTGTCCTGCTCGGTCTTGCGCTGCTGGCCATTCCCGTCGCGGTGGTCTGGCTTGTCGTGGCGCATCTGCAGTTGCGCGGGAAGGTGCGCAGGCTGGAGGAACACCTGGCCGCGCTGGCCGCGCGTGAGGGCCGGGCCGGGGCTGCCCTTGTCGCACCGCGTCCGGGGGCCGCGCCATCGGACCTGTTGCCTCCCGCAGACTTGCCGCCCGGACGTGATGCGTCCGGGACCGATGCCGCGCCCGAGCCGGGGAATGCGGGTCCGGCCCCGGTCGCCCCTGTTCCCGCAAGCGCCCCGGCCAACCCCTGGCAGGCCGCGCGCGGCAGGCCGGTCGCCCCGACGCGCGCGGACGTGTCACCCGTGCCGCGCCCGTCGCCGGTGGCGGCGCGGCTGGCCCCCCTTGGCGCATGGATCGCGGCGAACTGGGTCTATGCTGTTGCGGCGGCGTCGCTGGTGGCGGCGGGGGTTTTCCTGCTGGAATACGGGATCGAGCAGGGGCTGTTGCCGCCGGCAGCGCGGGTGATCGCGGCCTTCGCGCTGGGGGCGGCGCTGGTGGCGGCGGGCGAGCGCATCCGGGGCACAAGCATCGGTGACGAGGACGGCCCGACCGCCTTTTTGCCATCCACGTTCTCGGGCGCGGGGCTGGTGGTGATGTTCGCCGCCCTGATCGCGGCGCGGGGGATGTACGGGCTGATCGGGCCGGGCGTGGCGCTGGCGGGGCTTGCCGGTGTCGCGGCTTTCGCGATCTGGCTGGGCTGGCGGCACGGGCCGTTCCTGACGGCGCTGGGCCTGATCGGCGCGGTGGCCGCGCCCTTCCTGACCGGGGGCAGCGCCGACAATGCCGACTGGC
Organism: uncultured Rhodobacterales bacterium; assembly: GCA_964473055.1. Lineage (GTDB taxonomy): Bacteria > Pseudomonadota > Alphaproteobacteria > Rhodobacterales > Rhodobacteraceae > UBA996. The sequence goes on from CAYYOE010000459.1 coordinate 1,600, forward strand.
TGTATGGCTGGTTCGGGATCGTGGCGCTGACCGGGCTGGCGGTGGATACCGTGCGGCGCTGGGGCTGGGTATCGGCGCTGGCGCTGGGCTGCGGCTATGGCGGGGCGATGATGTTCCTGGCGGCCGGTGGCGGGCTGGCCGGGGCGCTGACGCTGCTGGCGGCGCTGCCATTCCTGGCGGTGGCGGTGCCGCGCGCGGAACTGGTGCCGAGCCACCCGGGCCCCTGCCTTGCCGAGGCGGCGCTGACGCGATCGGTGCCGTCGATCCCGGTGCTGCTGGCGGGAGCGGCCATGGCCGCGTCGTCGGTCCTGATGATGCTTCTCGTGCCCCCGGCGCTTCCGGGCGAGGCCTGGCTGGGGCTGGTGCTGCTGGCCGGGCTGGCGGCCGGCGCGGTGCTGTGGACACGCATGGCGCCCGGGCTGGCCGATCTGGCCGCCTGGCCCGCCGCGGGGCTTCTGACAGTGGTCGTGCTCGCGGGGCTGTTCGGGGGGGCGCTGGCCGAGGGGTTCTGGAGCCGCGGGCAATATGTGCACGAGCTTGGCTTGCCCTGGGATGTGACGGCCCTTGTGGCGCTGGGCGCGGCCATCAGCCTGGCGGCCGCGATCCGGGCCCTTTCCGCGACGGCGTATCCCGCGGTCTGGGCGGGGGCGGCGGCGGTCTTTGCCCCCGCCGTCATGGTCGCGCTGGAGCTGTTCTGGGCCCCCGCCATCGTGATCGGCGCCTGGACCTGGGCGATCCATGCGCTGGTGCTGGCCGGGGGCATGACCCTGTTCGCCGAACGTCTGGCCCGCCGGGATGCCCCCGACCGTGGCCGGGCGGCGCTGGCTGTCCTGTCGGTGCTGTCGCTTCTGTCGCTGGCGCTGTTCCTGATCCTGACGAAGGCGCCGCTGACGCTGGCGCTGGCGGCGATGCTGGTGGTGGCCGCGGCGCTGGACCGGCGCCTGGGGATGCCGGG
>CAYYOE010000460.1:0-2545 GCA_964473055.1 uncultured Rhodobacterales bacterium
CGCCGCCCGGCACCATGAAGGACGAATGCGGCCACTGCCCGCCGAGAAGCGCGTAGATCTCTACCGGGCGGCCCGAGATGGTGACCCCCGCCTCATAGGAGGTGCCAGTGAAGGGCGAATAGCGTTTGACCGCTTCGGCGTAGAAGGGCGATGCGGCATAGTTTTCGTTGGTGTAGTCGATCATGAACAGACCGTAATGGTGGCGTGGCAGCGATTGCAGCGACTCCACGATCTGGCCCAGGTTCCGCGCGAGGATGGCGTTGCGCGGCACGGTCGTGCCCCAGGCCGTATCCAGCGCCCAGGCGGCGCAGGTCAGGTGCGAGGCCCCGCAGATCCCGCAGGCGCGGGGGGTGACGACGAGGCCCGCCTGCGGGTCCTTGTCCTTCAGGATCACCTCGAACCCGCGGAACAGTTCCGCGTGGGTCCAGGCGTTGGTGACGACGCCACCTTCGATTTCAACCCGCACATCCAGATCGCCTTCGACCCGGCCCACAGGAGAGATGTCGAGCGTCTCGACGGTTGCTGCTGTTGCTGACATGTGTTTGCTCCCTGTTCGCGGTTCAGACCACGAAGATGTCTTCTTCGGCCCAGGCGGGGGCCATTCCCTTGGCGGCGGCGGTCAGCTTGATGTAGCCGACCTTGTCGACGCCCGTCGGCATGTCCTTGGGCACGCCCATCACAGTCTGGGTCTTGAACACCGTTCCGGGGTTCAGATCGAAGAAGGGGAATTCCGGCTCGGTGCAGCCCAGGCAGGGCATGCCGGCGCGGGTCTTGGACGAGTGGCGGTTCCACAGGATGCGGTTGCAAGGGCTGTGCGTCATTGGGCCACGACAGCCAAGGTCGTAAAAGAGGCACCCTTTGCGCTGGCCGAAGGCGGTGGTCGAAACCTTGTAGGCAAAGTGCATGTTGCGGGTGCAGCCGGTCTGCGTGAAGGACGAGAAGAACGTCTTTGGCCGGTGGAATTCGTCCAGTGTCAGATCACCTGCGCGGCCCGTGGCCACGGCCACGAGGATCTGCGTCACCCAATCGGGGTGCGCGGGGCAGCCCGGAATGTTGATGACCGGTAGGCCGGATTTCGACTTGAACCCTGCGCCCAGCGAGCCGCCCTTGGCGCGCTTAAGGAACTGCATCCCCACGCTTTCCGACGGGTTCGGCGCCATTGCCGGGATGCCGCCATAGGTCGCGCAATCGCCGATGGCGACCACGAAATCCGCAGCGTCCGAAAGCTCTTTGACCCACTCCTTCATCGGGCGGCCGCAGAAGCGGTTCCATTCACCCGTGCCGTTGGGCGCGTTGATCACGGTGCCTTCGAAGACGAAGATATCCAGCTTGATCTCGCCCGAGATGCATTTCTGCAGGATCGTCTTGACGTTGTCGCCAAGCTCCAGCCCCAGCGAGGGTTGCCACAGGATGTTGATCCCGAAATCGGTCACCAGATCGCAGGCGCTGGGTTCCTCGGCGTTCAGGAACGACATCGTGTTGCCCGAACAGGCGCCGCCTTGCAGCCAGAGTAGATTAGCCATCCGTTCCTCCCGGAGATAACGCCGCCTGTCGAAAACGACAGCGGCACGATCAAGGCGATCGGCTCTGAAGCGACCGATCTTGCTGACATGCTAGTCGGAGAAGATGGCTGTGGGAAATCAACTCGGGGGTCGGCCAACGGTTATTGCTGCAACGAAGTGTAAACTGAAAACTATGCCGAGTGCGGCCCTGCAAAGTTTCTTTGCAGCGACTTTAGCAGCGGCCGCCGCAGACCGGGCAGCGCGCCTCGCCGAAGTAGCTGTACCAGATGCCGTTGCAGCGGTCACACCAATGGCCCTTGGCGCTGATCGCCACGGGGCCAAGCGTTTTCGACAGGGCGGTCAGGCCAAGGTCGCGGGGTTTCGCGGGCGCGTTTGCCGGGCGCGGGCCGGGGAAGGGCACGACGACTGATCTTTCAGGCTGTTCACTCATCCCCCACGTCCCCGCTTGATATCATACCGCTTGATCTTGTTCGCCAGTCCGACCCGGGAGAGCCCAAGGTCGGTTGCCACCTTGCTCTGGTTCCAATGGCTGCGGTCCAAGGCCTGCAGGACAATAGCGCGCTCCAGGCTTTCGACCATGTCTTTCAAGGTGCCGCCCGTGGGCACGAACCCGCCGGAACCCGTGTCGTTGATCGGCGTGGAGGAGATCTTCTCAGACAGATGGCGCAGCGCGATATAACCGCCCTGCTCGGCCACCGCGACCATGCGCTGGACCTCGGTCTCCAGCTCGCGCACGTTGCCGGGGAAGGGATAGGCCTCCAGATGCTTCAGGGCATCGGTGGTCACCCCAAGGACGCGCCGCCCGACAACTCCGGCGTATTTCTCGACGAAGAACCGGGTCAGGACCGGAATATCCTCGGGCCGGTCGGCCAGGGCGGGCACGTCCAGTTGAAACCCGCGCAGCCGGTAGTAAAGATCGCGGCGGAAGGTGCCTTGCTGCACCATTTTCTCGATCGACTTGTTGGAGGCCGCGATGATCCGCACATCGCTGTGCAGCATCGTGTCCGACCCGAGGGGCTTGA
>CAYYOE010000461.1:0-2521 GCA_964473055.1 uncultured Rhodobacterales bacterium
CGCGGCACTTGCGGTGCGGGCGCTCGATGATGATCTTCGACACACCGGCCTGCGCGCATTCCTTGCGGATGAACTCGCGCAGCTTCAGGTCCTCGAGCAGGAGGTTCCCGTAGTCCTTGGTGTCGGCGTACCAGCGGCTGTCCCAGGTGCGGTTGACCTGCAGACGCATGCCGATCGGATTGACCTTCTGTCCCATTACGCGGTCTCCCCAACCTGCCGGACGGTGATCGTGATCTCCGAGAACGGCTTCATGATCTTGCCATAGCGGCCGCGCGCCCGGGGGCGGCCCCGCTTCATGACCAGGTTCTTGCCGACCCAGGCCTCGGCGACGACCAGTTCATCGACGTCGAGGTTGTGGTTGTTCTCGGCGTTGGCGATGGCCGACTGCAGGCACTTCTTCACGTCGTTCGCGATGCGGCGCTTCGAGAAGGTCAGGTCGGACAGTGCCCGATCCACCTTCTTGCCACGGATCATGGCGGCGACGAGGTTCAGCTTCTGCGGGCTGGTGCGAAGCATCCTGATCTTGGCTTGCGCCTCGTTCTCGGCCACGCGGCGGGGGTTCTTTTCCTTGCCCATGACTTATTTCCGCTTCGCTTTTTTGTCGGCCGCATGGCCATAATAGGTGCGCGTCGGTGAGTACTCGCCGAACTTCTGGCCGATCATGTCCTCGGTCACGTTGACCGGGATATGCTTGTGGCCGTTGTAGACGGCAAAGGTCAGGCCGACGAACTGCGGCAGGATCGTCGAACGACGCGACCAGATCTTGATCACTTCGTTGCGGCCCGAATCCCGCACCTTCTCGGCCTTCTTCAAAACGTAGGAGTCGACGAACGGCCCCTTCCAGACAGAACGCGACATGGATTACCGACCCTTCTTCTTCGCGTGGCGCGAGCGGAGGATGTACTTGTCCGTCGCCTTGTTCGACCGGGTGCGGGTGCCCTTGGTATCCTTGCCCCAGGGCGTAACCGGCGTCCGGCCGCCCGAGGTGCGGCCTTCGCCGCCGCCGTGCGGGTGGTCGATTGGGTTCATGGCGACACCGCGGACCGTCGGGCGGATGCCCTTCAGACGCATGCGGCCTGCCTTGCCGAAGTTCTGGTTTGAGTTGTCGGGGTTCGACACCGCGCCGATCGACGCCATGCATTCCTGACGCACCAGCCGCAGTTCGCCCGAGGACAGGCGCAACTGCGCATAGCCGCCATCCCGGCCCACAAACTGGGCATAGGTGCCCGCCGCGCGGGCGATCTGGCCGCCCTTGCCGGGCTTCAGTTCCACGTTGTGCACGATCGTCCCGATGGGCATGCCCGAGAACGGCATCGCGTTGCCGGGCTTCACGTCCACCTTGGCGCCCGCGATCACGCTATCGCCGACCGACAGGCGCTGCGGCGCCAGAATATAGGCCTGCTCGCCATCGGTATAGCGCATCAGCGCGATGAAGGCGGTCCGGTTCGGGTCGTATTCGATCCGCTCCACCGTCGCGGGGACGTCGAACTTGCGACGCTTGAAATCGACGATGCGGTAGAGGCGCTTGGCGCCGCCACCCTTGTGCCACATCGTGATACGTCCGGTGTTGTTCCGGCCGCCCGTCTTCTTCAGGCCCTCGGTGAGGGCCTTGACGGGACGTCCTTTCCAAAGCTCCGAACGGTCGATCAGAACCAGCCCGCGCTGGCCAGGCGTCGTCGGCTTATACGACTTGAGTGCCATGCTTCCTGTCTTCCGTTTGCTTCGATGGGGCGGGTGCCCCGGTTCAGGTTTGACCGGCGGGGTAAACCCCGCCGTTCCGGTCATGTCAAGCAATTGGGCGGGGCAATCCCCTCCCGTGCCTTACAGGCCCGTCGACACGTCGATGGTGTTGCCATCTTCCAGCGTGACATAGGCCTTCTTGATGTCGGACCGCGTGCCGGTGCGGCCGCGGAACTTCTTCGTCTTGCCCTTGGTGATGGTGGTGTTCACCGCCTTCACCTTGACGCCGAAGATCGCTTCGACCGCGGCCCGGATCTCGGGCTTCGTGGCCTCGCGCTTCACCTGGAACACCACGGCACCGGCTTCCGACGCCATCGTGGCCTTCTCGGTGATGATCGGCTTCACGATCACGTCGTACTGCGCAGGAGTCGCACCCATCTCAGGCCCCTTTCCCCAGCCGGGCTTCCAGGGCGGCAAGTCCCGCCTTGGTCAGCACCAGCGTATCGCGCCGCAGGATGTCGTAGACGTTGGCGCCCATCGAAGGCAGCACGTCCACGTCCGGCAGGTTCGCCGCCGCGCGCGCGAAGTTCTCGTTCACGACCTCGCCATCGATGATCAGCACGCGCTTCCAGCCGTGGCCCTTCAGCGCCTTGGCCAGGATGGCGGTCTTGGCTTCCGCCAGTTCCGCCGCCTCCAGGATCACCAGGCTGCCTTCGGCCCGCTTGGCCGACAGCGCGTGGCGCAGACCCAGGGCGCGGAACTTCTTGGGCAGGTCGTGCGCATGGCTGCGCGGGACCGGGCCCTTGTAGACACCGCCCTTGCGGAAGATCGGCGCCTTGCG
>CAYYOE010000462.1:0-2519 GCA_964473055.1 uncultured Rhodobacterales bacterium
GCACCACAGGGAGATCGCTGACATGAAACTCACCCCTCAGTTTGCGAACGGCGTGTCGCGGCGTGGAGTCCTTGCAGGGCTCGGCGCGGCAACGGCCATGGCCGGCCTGCCCCGCGCGGCGCGCGCGCAGGACGTGACGCTGCGCTGGTGGTCGCCCCAGGGCGCGCCCGCGCAGGTCGCTGCCTACCAGTTCCAGATCGCCGCGTTCGAGGCCGTGACCCCCGGCGTCAAGGTCGTGTTCGAGACCACGTCGGACGAGGGCTATGCGCCGCAGCTGGCCGCTGCCTTCGCGTCGGGCGAAGTGCCAGACGTCGTCACGCACCTGCCGTCTTTCGCCGTGCAGAGCTACTATGCCAACGGGCTGATCGAGCCTTTCAACGACGTGATCGAGGCGATCGGCGTCGATGACTTCTACCCCGGCGCCAACAACGTGTTCCGTGCCGCCGACGGCAACTACTGCGCCACGGGCATCGGCAACTCGGCCGCCAACATGCTGTGGGTGCGCCACGACCTGATGCGCGAAGCCGGGATCGACGCGATCCCCGAGACCTGGGACGACCTGCGCGCGGCCTGCCAGGCCATGCAGAAGGGCGGCATCTTTGGCGCGCCTCTGCCTTACGGGCGCAACACCATGACCTCGCTCATCTTCATCGGCTTCATCCACCAGGCCGGCGGACAGGTGTTCACCCCAGATCTGCAGGTCGCCATCGACAACGATGGCACCCGCAATGCGCTGGAGTTCTACAAGTCGATGCGCGAACTGTGCCCGCCGGGCGCGACCAACTACAGCTGGGGCGAAAGCCTGACCGCCTTCGTGTCGGGCGCCACGGCCACCGGCATCTACACCGGCCGGGTCCTTGCCAACGTGCGCGACCAGAACCCCGGCATCGCGGACGAGATCACCTGCACGACCTACCCGCGCATCTCGACCGATGTCGCGCCCTGGACGTTCAACGACTTCGCCAGTGTGTTCATCCCCGCCCAGTCGCGCAACAAGGACGCGGCCAAGGCGTTCTCGGCGTTCCTGTTCGACCCGGAAGGCTACATCAAGCAGTTGCATGCGGCCCCCGGCCACGTCCTTCCGCTGCTGAAGTCGATCAACGACAACCCGATCTATCAGGACAACGACATCATCCGGAAATACTCGGACGAGGTCGAACTGATGGCCGTGTCGGCAGCTGGCGGGTTCAACCTTGGCTACGAATCGGGCGACCACCAGTCGAACGAGAAGGCCGGCGAGGTGATCAATGCCGGACCGATTGCCGATCTGGTGCAGCGCGTCGTGCTGAACGGCGAGAACGTCGATCAGGTTCTGGGTGAGACAGCTACCGCCATCGAAGCGATCATGCAGTCCTGATTGAACGTCCGGGCCGCCCCAGCTCCCGGGGGCGGCCCGGACCCCGGATAGCCCCATGCCCAGTCAAGCCCAAACCCACCTCGAGCGCCGCTACGCGATGCTCGGGCTCGCCCTGATCGCGCCCACCGTGCTGGTTTTCTGCGCGGTGATTGTCTACCCGCTGATCTCGGCGATCTATCTGTCGCTGTTCCAGATCTTCACGCCGACACTGCAGGGCAGCTGGGTGGGGCTGGACAACTACAGGCACATCTTCGGGTCGGGCGCGTTCTGGCCGGCGCTCTGGACGACGCTGGTCTGGACGGTGGGCACGCTGGTCCTGCAGATCGTGTTCGGCGTGGGCATGGCGCTGGTCCTGCACCAGAACATCTGGTTCCGGTCGCTGGCGCGCAGCCTGATCCTGTTTCCCTACTTCATCTCGACCGTGGTCGCGGTGCTGGTCTGGAAATGGGTCATGAACGACCTTTACGGTATCCTGAACCATGTGCTGATCGTGTCGGGCCTGACCTCGATGCCTCTGGATTACCTGGGATCCATGCCCAATGCGATGATCTCGGTCATCCTGGTGGGCGCCTGGAAGTACTTTCCATTCGTCGTGATCGCGGTGCTGGCGCGCCTGCAGACCATCCCCGAACCGCTGTACGAGGCCGCTCGGATCGACGGGGCGGGGCCCATCGCGCGGTTCTTCGACGTGACGCTGCCGCAGCTGCGCGAGGTGCTTGTGGTGATCGTGCTGCTGCGCGCGATCTGGGATTTCAAGGAATTCGACCTGATCTGGCTGATGACAGGGGGCGGGCCGGTGCGGTCTACCGAAACCCTGCCGCTGGTGGTCTACCGCGAGGCCTTCGCCCTGAACCAGATGGGGATGGCGGCGGCCTGGGCGGTGTCGATGATGGCGGTCCTTCTGGTCTTCATGGTGGTCTACATCCGCCAGACCCGCACGAAGGAGTCCTCGTGATGCACCGCGCGAAGGGCCTGGCCGGGCATATCCTGCTGAACGTGTTTGCCTGGACGGTGATCCTGGGGGTCGCGTTCCCCTTGTTCTGGATGGTCGTCACATCCCTGAAGCCGCAGTTCGAACTGTTCCGCCGCCCGCCCACCTTCCTGCCGGAAACGGTGACGTTCGAGCATTACTGGCGGCTGATCGAGGGCACGCAGTTCCTGG
>CAYYOE010000463.1:0-2519 GCA_964473055.1 uncultured Rhodobacterales bacterium
CTGGGCGACGGTATCCTTGGTGTCGCCCCGGTCGGGCTTGCGGCTGGTCGAGGCGAACATCACCTGGGGCGGCGTGTAGGCGACTGCGTTGAAGAAGGAATAGGGCGCGAGATTGTCGTGCCCCGTGGCGCCGCGGGTCGAGATCCAGCCGATCGGGCGCGGTACGACCAGCGCGTTGAACGGGTTGTGGGGCAGGCCATGGCCGTCCTCGGGTCGGTAGAACAAGGCAGGTCTCCCTTGCGTCGTTTGCCCCCCTGCTAGCCGCGTGCTAGGCCGCGTTCCAGCACAAACGCGCGCACCGACGGGCGAAGGGCGATGGGGGCAGGGTGGCATGATCCGGCTGGAGGAGGAGACACCCGACGACTGGTGGGAGGTCGAGGCGCTGCTCGACCTTTGCTTCGCGCCCGGCCGCACGGCGCTGTCGTCCTATCGCCTTCGGGATGGTGTGGGCCCGGTCCGGCGCCTGTGCCTGGTCGCGCGCGACGGTGACGGGACGATTGCCGGTTCCATCCGCTACTGGCCGGTCCGTGTCGGGGGGCATCCAGCGCTGCTGCTTGGCCCCATCGCCACGCACCCGACCCGCCAGGGCGAGGGTCTGGGCGGCCTGATGATGGTGGAAAGCATGGCCGAGGCGGTGCGCGCGGGCTGGGCGCGGGTGATGCTGGTGGGCGACGCGCCCTACTATCGCCGCTTCGGGTTCCGCCGGCTGGACGGCGTGGTGATGCCCCCCCCCACGAACCCAGACCGGGTGCTGGGCCGGTCGCTGGGGGCCGAGGCCTGGGCGGGGATCACGGGGGACGTGACGCCGTGGTACGGCGAAACGCCCGCGTGACCGGTCCGCGTGCAGAATTCGCCGCCCTTTGCGCGCAGGGCTTGCGCAGGCGCCCGGGCCCCCCATGTCTGTCGACATGAGCATGGACGCCCCGAATATCGTTCGCCGCCGCCTGTCCGACGCCGAGACCGAGGCGCGGCTGGGCGATCTTGCCCGTCGCTATCGCACGGCGTCCGGCCCCGGACTGCAGGTTCTGAACCTGATCGGGGGACAGGCGGAGAACCTGATGGAGCGCCTGCCCGATACGGTCAAGGAACGGCTCGAGGGGGCGACTGCTTCGGCCTTGACTTCGTCCTATGGCGCTGCGGTCTGGTCGCGCGGCAGGGTCGCGGACCAGAAGCCCTGGCTGAACACCGCTGTCGCCACGGCCCTGGGGGCAGCGGGGGGATTCGGCGGGTTGCCGGGTGCGATGGCGGAAATCCCGGTCACGGTCACCGTGTTGTTCCGCGCGATCCAGGCACAGGCCGCCGAGCAGGGATTCGATCCGGCCGATGAGGCCATCCGGCGCGAGGCAACGCTGGTCTTTGCCGCGGCCGGGCCGCTCAGCCGGGACGACGGCGCCAACACCGCCTTCCTCGCCGCGCGCGCCACGATCACCGGGGCCACGCTTCAGGCACTGATCGCGCGCGTGGCACCGCGCCTGTCGATCGCGCTGGGCCAGAAGCTGGCCGCGCAAACTGTCCCGGTGCTGGGCGCGGTGGCAGGGGCGGCCACCAACTATGCCTACACGAGCTATTATCAGGACATCGCCGCCGTCCGTTTCGGACTGGCGCGATTGGCCCGGGACCGGGACGAGCCGGTCGAAGCGCTGTTGCCCGCGCTTGAGGCGCTGATGAAGTCCGCGTGAAGCGGAGGGCAGACAGCCCCCCTCTCTACCCGACCGTTCGCAGCCACTCCATGACGGTCGCCCGCACACTGTCCTCCTCGCGCGCGCGGGCTGCGTCGATCACGCTGCGCACTTCGGACAGATCGACCCGGCGCAACAAGTGCTTCACCGGCCCGATCGAGGCGGGGCGCATCGACAGGGTGCGAAACCCGATCGCGGCCAGGCACATGGCCTCGATCGGGCGACCGGCGTCCTCACCGCAGAAGCTGAGCGGCGTGTCGCCCGCCCGCGCGACGATGGCTTCCAGGAAGGTCAGGAAGCTGGTCGACAGCGTGTCGTAGCGGCGTCGCACGCGCTCGTTCTCGCGGTCGGCGGCAAAGAAGAACTGCTTCAGGTCGTTGCCGCCGACCGAAATGAAGTCGGCCTCGGCAAAGAAGGCGCCGGGGGCGAAGGCCGCCGAGGGCGTCTCCAGCATCGCGCCGACCTCGACCCGTTCGGGCAGAACGTGACCAAGGCGCGCCTCGCGATCGATCTCGGCATCCACCATGGCGCGGGCCGCACGGAATTCTCCCAGTGTGGCGACAAAGGGGAACATGACCGCCAGGGGGCGCCCCTTGGCCGCGCGGATCAGGGCCTGGATCTGCATCCGCAGGATTCCCGGCTTGTCGAGCCCCACCCGGATGGCCCGCCAGCCCATTGCCGGATTGGGCTCGTCCTGGGGCTTCATGTAGGGCAGCACCTTGTCCGACCCGATGTCCAGCGTACGGAACGCCACGCGCCGGCCTTGCGCCGCATCCATCACGCGCGAATAGAGGCGGGCCAGTTCGTCGCGCCGGGGCACGCGGGTGCGGATCAGGAACT
>CAYYOE010000464.1:0-2509 GCA_964473055.1 uncultured Rhodobacterales bacterium
CGCGACAGCACCGTGTCGCCGACGATGACCTGGGCGTCCGGGTCGGGGCGGACGCGGGCGGTGTCCACGCCGTCGTGGATCACGGTGATGCGGTCGCGCAAGGGCTGCGGGAAGGTGGCTGCCTGCCAGTGGGTCGGGCTGATCCCGGCATCCATCAACCCTTCGTCGGGGATCATGCCGAGGTTGCGCAACCGCAGACGCAGCCCCTCGGCCTCGGGGTCGGGCGCAGTTTCAAGGCCGCCGTCGAGGCCCGAGCCATACATCATCTCGCAATACAGCCCCACCGGCACGCCGGGCCAGACATCGCGCAGGAACAGCGCCTCGCCCCATCCGGGGTGGGCCACGATCACGTCGGGACGGTATCCGCCATCGCGCTGGGCGCGGGCGGCGCGCCAGGCGGCCTCGCCCCGGATCACCTTGGTCTCGAAGTCGCCGACCCAGGGGTGGACGCCGGGCGTGGTGGACCGCTGGGCCGTGTAGCGGTGGACGCGCACGCCCTGCCAGACCTCGGGCAGGCCCTTGCGCAGCGTCAGGGCGGCCACGTCGTGCCCATCGCGCACCAGCGCGGGGGCGAGGTGCAGGAACTGGCCGGGAAAGTTCTGGTGGACGAACAGGATGCGCATGGACCCGCCGATCTGGCCTGGCCTTGCGTCGCACGGCGGGGTTAACCCAACCCTACCGCCGCTCGGATGCCCTTGCCTCTGGACCCCCGCCGCACCGCCGCCTATCACGGCGCGCAAGAGGTGCCCCACATGCCTGATACCGCGAATACCGACCCCGCCCGCTATGCCCCGTCCGAGATCGAGCCGCGCTGGCAACAGGCGTGGGACGAGGCGGGGCTGTTCCTGGCCAAGGCCGACCCGGCGCGGCCGAAATACTATGTGCTGGAGATGTTCCCCTATCCGTCGGGGCGCATCCACATGGGGCATGTGCGCAACTACACCATGGGCGACGTGATCGCGCGGGCGAAGGCGGCACAGGGCCATGCGGTGCTGCACCCGATGGGCTGGGACGCCTTCGGGATGCCGGCCGAGAACGCCGCGATGGAAAAGGGCGGCCACCCCAAGGACTGGACCTACGGCAACATCGCGCAGATGCGCGCGCAGATGAAGCCCTTGGGCCTGTCGATCGACTGGACCCGCGAATTCGCCACATGCGACCCGGAGTATTATGGCCAGCAGCAGGCGCTGTTCCTCGATTTCCTCGACAAGGGGCTGGTGACGCGGAAGGTTTCGGTCGTGAACTGGGACCCGGTCGACATGACCGTGCTGGCCAACGAACAGGTGATCGAGGGCAAGGGCTGGCGATCGGGCGCGGCCGTCGAACGGCGCGAACTGACGCAGTGGTTCTTCCGGATATCCGAGTTCTCGGACGATCTGCTGACCGCGCTCGATGACCTCGACGACTGGCCGGACAAGGTCAAGCTGATGCAGAAGAACTGGATCGGCCGATCGCGGGGACTGCAGTTCGGTTTCGGGCTGGATGGCGAGCCGCACGGATTCGACCGGATCGAGGTCTACACCACGCGGCCCGACACGCTGATGGGGGCATCGTTCGTCGGCATCTCGCCCGATCATCCGCTGGCCCGCGCGCTGGAGCGGGAACGCGCGGACATGGCCGACTTCGTGGCCGAGTGCCGCCGGACGGGAACCAGCGAGGAAGAGATCGAGAAGGCGGAAAAGCGCGGCTTCGACACCGGGCTGACCGTGCGCCATCCGCTGGACCCGGAGTGGCCCCTGCCGGTCTGGATCGCGAATTTCATCCTGATGGACTATGGCACGGGCGCGATCTTCGGTTGCCCGGCGCATGACCAGCGTGACCTCGATTTCGCGCGCAAGTACGGGCTGCCGGTCATCGACACCTTCGTCGCCCGGTCCGAGCGGGTAGGCGACCCCGCCGATGCCACGCCGTCCGACAGCCGTGCGGCGCGGTTCGTGTCGGAACCGGGCGACATGCGCACGGTGTCCGTGGGTGTGACGGACACGGCCTTTACCCCCCCGAAATCCGAGTCGGTCCACTGGCTGAAGAACTTCGCCTGGGGTCAGATCGCCACCGGCGACGAGGCGATCGAGGCCGCGATTTCCTTCTGCGAGGACAAGGGCATCGGCCAGGGCGTGACCAAGTTCCGCCTGCGCGACTGGGGCCTGTCGCGGCAGCGCTACTGGGGCTGCCCGATCCCGGTGATCCACTGCCCCGCCTGCGGCGTGGTCCCGGTGCCGAAGGACCAGTTGCCGGTGGAACTGCCCTATGACGTGGACTTTTCAGTGCCGGGCAACCCGCTGGACCGGCATCCGACATGGAAGAATGTGGCCTGCCCGTCCTGCGGGGCGGCGGCCACGCGGGAAACCGACACGATGGACACGTTCGTGGATTCGTCCTGGTATTATGCCCGCTTCACCGCGCCGCGCGCGACCACGCCCACCGATCCGGCCGAGGTCGGCTACTGGATGAACGTGGACCAGTACATCGGCGGGGTGGAGCACGCGATCCTGCACCTGCTGTATTCCCG
>CAYYOE010000465.1:0-2508 GCA_964473055.1 uncultured Rhodobacterales bacterium
GCCCCGCATTGGCGGAGGCGGACTCGTAGCGGGCCGTGGTCGGCGTCCAGGAACCGCCGGTGTTGACCAGATAGTAGTCCTTGTTCTCCAGGCATGAGTGCAGCGCGTAGATCTCGACCGGCGTGTTGAAGGTGCCCCGGTCGGTCGAGGTGTTTCGGATCGACGCGGCGGCGCTATCGTCCGCGCCTGTCTATGCCGGGACCTTGCGCGCCAAGCAGCGCTCGGACCTGAGCTTCCTGCAGACTGGCCAGATCCGGGAGATGTCCAAGGATCTGGGAGAGCGGTTCACGCGTGGCGAGGTGCTGGCCCGCCTGGACAGCACCGAGCTGGCGCTGGCCGTCGAGGAGCGCCTGGCCAACCTGGTCGACGCCCAGGCCGAGCTGGCCGATGCCAAGCTGGGCCGCGATCGGCTGGTGGCCCTGGAAGGCTCAGGCGCGGTCTCGCGTTCTTCCGTCGACTCGGCGATCGCCCGTTTCGACAGCGCAGCGGCGCGCACGAGCGCGATCGAAGCATCGCTGGGCCAGGCCCGCAAGCGGCTCGCCGAGAGCGTGCTGATCGCCCCCTTTGACGGGCAAGTCGTCGAGCGACTGATGCAGCCTGCCCAAGCCGTCGCGGCCGGGCAGACGGTGTATCGGGTCATTGGCCAGGATGGCGGGCTGGAAGCGGTGGTCAACCTGCCGGTCATGGCGCTGGATCAGTTCGCCATCGGGTCTCAGACGCAGCTGCTGGTCCGGCCGACCGACGTGGTCCGGCGTGCCACGGTGATTGAAGTGGGCAACGCCGCCGGGCGCTCCGGGCTTTATCCGATCACCCTTTCCCTCCAGGACCCGTCGGGGCTTCGGCCCGGGCTTCGCGTGGAAGTCCCCGGCCGCGGCGGTCGGGCGCGTGGGGAACACCCCATCATTCCTTTGACGGCCTACCGCCCCGCCTCGGGCACGAGCGCCCTGGTCTTCGTGGTTGAGCCGGACACGGGCCGGATCGCGACGCGCGATGTCGAGCTGGGCACGGTCACGGACGAGGGCGTCGAAGTCGTGGCGGGCCTGGCCCGGGGCGACCTCATCGTTGCGCGGGGGCTGTCGACGCTGCGCAGCGGCGAGACGGTGATGCCCCTGGGCATCGGTGTCCGGCGGTTCAACGAATAACTGCGGGCACTCCCCATGAATCTCTCTGTCACGGCACTGCGATACCAGTCGGCCGTCTTCCTCATCGCCGTCCTGGTGATGGCGTATGGCGCCTACAGCTACTTCAATCTCCCGGCGCGGGAAGACCCGGAGATCCTGGTCCGGGAGGCCGTGGTGGTCACGACCTATCCCGGCCTGGAGGCGTCCCGGATCGAAATGCTGGTCACCAAGCCGCTTGAGGAGGCCATCATCAGCCTGCCCGAGATCAAGGAGGTCCGGTCGACCTCGATGGATGGCGTCTCGATCATCCATCCCGTACTGGACGACAACTACACGGACCTGGGCCAGATCTTCGACCAGCTGCGCGAGAAGGTCCAGGACGCCGCGAGAAACCTGCCCGAGGGCACCAACCCGCCGGTCCTGAACGATGAGTTTGGCGACGTGGCGATCATCACCCTGGCGCTGTGGGGTGACGACTTCGAGCAGCGCCAGCTCTACGACTATGCCCAGCACCTGCGTGACCAGATGCTGTCTATCCCCGGTACCAAGAAGATCGAGATCGTGGGCGCACAGCCCCAACAGATCTTCATCGAGTTTCAGGACGCCGTGGCGTCGCAGTTCGGGATCTCACCGGCCGAGTTCGTCGCCGCCATCCAGAGTCAGAACATCATCCTGCCCGGCGGCCAGATCGACACCGGCGACACCGCGTTCATCATCAGCCCCACCGGCGACTACCGGTCACTGGCCGATATCGAGGCGACCTTGCTCAGGGTCCCGGGCTCGGACGGCCTGGTCCGCCTGGGCGACGTCGCAACGGTGCGGCATGGCTACATCGACCCCCCGCGCAACAAAGCCTATTTCAATGGCCATGAGGCGGTCGTGCTGACCGTGGCCATGCGCTCGGACCAGTCGGTAATCAACTATTCGCGCCGGGCCACGGCCACGATCGACGAGCTGCGCGCCACGCTGCCCGCGGGCCTGAACTTCGACGTCATCACCTACCAGGCCGACCAGGTTGAGAACGCCGTGTATGGCGTCTCCGTCAACATGATGCAGACGCTGTTCATAGTCCTGATCGTGGTGGTGATCTTCCTGGGCATCCGGACCGGGCTCGTGGTCGGCTCGATCATCCCGGCCGTCATCTTGGCCACTCTGGGGGTCATGGGCATTTTCGGCATGCAGCTCGAACGCATGAGCCTGGCCACCCTGATCATCTCCCTGGGCCTGCTGGTGGACAACGGCATCGTGATCGCGGAGGACTTCAAGCGGCGCCTGACCGAGCACGGTGACCGCGACCGGGCGCTGCAGCAGACCAGCTCCGAGCTCGCCTTCCCGCTGCTGGCGTCCTCCTTCACGACCATCGCCGTCTTCCTGCCACTGATGATCG
>CAYYOE010000466.1:0-2487 GCA_964473055.1 uncultured Rhodobacterales bacterium
TGGTGCCCCCAGACGGACTCGAACCGCCGACCCCCTGATTACAAATCAGACGCTCTACCAGCTGAGCTATGGAGGCAACGGCGCCACATACCGCCATTTTGCCCGACCCTGCAAGCTTGCCCGCCGCCGGAAGCGCCCGATCCCGCAAACATGTCACCCCAGTGACCGGGCGGGATCACCGCTCGACGGCCCTGGTGCCCGCGGTGGGCCATCTGGGTCCGCATTGTCGCGCCGCCATTTGCCGGGGCAGTCTGCCCGACACGCCGGCACCCACCGACGGAACTGTCGCGGAAAGCGGTTTCCATGATCCGAAAAACCCCTATGCTCGCGGCGACTTGACCGCTTCGGACCGGACGCCTTGCAGATTGTATTCCACATCGGCGCCCATGCCACGGATGGCGACCGGCTGCTGCGGACACTCCTGAAGAACCGCGAGATGCTGGCCGGGGCCGGCGTCGCGGTTCCGGGCCCGGCACGCTATCGCGGATTGTTTCATGACGTCCTGCTCAAGCTGCGCGGGCAGCGCGCCAGCAGCGAGACACAGGCGATGCTCATCGAGGAGTTGCTGGAAGGGGCAAAGGCCCGGCGCATCGTCCTCAGCTACGACAGCATGGTCTGCGGGGCGAACAACATCTTCCTGGGCGGGCGGCTGTACGGGCGGTTCTCCGACAAGCCCGCCTGGCTGGCCGACCTGTTCCCCGACCATGACGTTTCCTTCGCCCTGGCACTGCGCAACCCCGCAACCTTCGTGCCCGCGGCGCTGGCCCAGGCCGGCACCCTGACGCTGGACGAATTCCTGCATGGCGCAGATCCGCTGCGCCTGTCCTGGTCAGCGGCCATCGCCGCGCTGACCCGGGCGGTCCCGGAAGCCCCGGTAACGGTCTGGTGCAACGAGGACGCGCCACTGCTCTGGCCCGAGATCGTCTGTGCACTGGCCGGCATCGACCCGATGACACCCCTGCGCGGCGCGTTCGAGCCGCTGGCCGACCTGATGGCCCGCGACGGTTTCATGGCGATGCGCGCGGCCCTGAGCCAGTCCCTCCCGGTGACTGCCGAAGCGCGGCGGGCGATCCTGGCCGATCACCTCGAGGCCCATGCGCGCGCCGAGGCGATGATCGAGGACGTCAGCCTTCCCGGCTGGACAGACGCCCATGTCGATGCTGTCACTGCCGCCTACGACGCTGATCTGGCCCGAATCCTCCGCTTGCCGGGGGTGCGCGTACTGCTGCCCTGAGGGGCAGCGCGCGGCGCTGTCGTCACACCATGCCCAGTGCGGCCTTGTAGACTTCCATTACCGCTTCCTCCTCGGCCAGATCGTCCCGGTCGCGCTTGCGCAGGGCGATGATCCTGCGCAGTGCCTTGGTGTCGTAGCCGCGCCCCTTCGCCTCGGCCATGACCTCCTTCATCTGGTCGGCGATGTCCTTCTTCTCGGCATCGAGGTGCTCGTAGCGCTCGATGAACTGGCGCAGTTCCTCGGCAGACACGGCATAGGCATCAGGCGAGACGGGATCAGCCATGGGGTTCTCCGGAGTTGAGCAGGATCGGGTGCCCTGCCTATCGCCCGCACGCCTGCCCCGCAAGGCCGGGTTGCGCCCGTGCGGCCCTGTGCTTCATCCTTGCCCAAGTACCTCGGGGGGAGCCCGGCCCGAAGGGACGGGCCGGGGGGCAGCGCCCCCCGCCCGGCCCTCAGGCCCTGGCCAGGCTGTTCGCGATCAGGTCGTCCACCACGCCGGGGTCGGCCAGCGTCGAGATGTCGCCCAGGCTGCCGGTGTCGTTCTCGGCGATCTTTCGCAGGATACGGCGCATGATCTTGCCCGACCGGGTCTTGGGCAGGCCCGGCGCCCACTGGATGTGGTCGGGGCTGGCGATCGGCCCGATCTCCTTTCGGACCCAGTCGCGCAATTCCTTCTTCAGGGCGTCGGTATATTCCTGCCCGGTGATCAACGTGACGTAGCAGTAGATGCCCTGCCCCTTGATGTCGTGCGGGAAGCCCACGACGGCGGCCTCGGCCACCGCGGGGTGCGCCACCAGCGCGCTCTCGATCTCGGCCGTGCCCATCCGGTGGCCTGACACGTTCAGGACGTCGTCCACCCGCCCGGTGATCCAGTAGTAGCCATCGGCATCCCGCCGACAGCCGTCGCCGGTGAAGTAGGTGCCCTTGTAGTCCGAGAAATAGGTCTTCACGAACCGGGCGTGGTCGCCCCAGACACTGCGCATCTGGCCGGGCCAGCTGTCCTTGATGACCAGCACGCCCTCGGCCGGGTTGCCTTCGATCTCGGCGCCGGTGGTGGCGTCCAGCACGGCGGGCTGCACCCCGAAAAATGGCAGCGTGGCCGACCCGGGCTTGGTCGGCACAGCGCCCGGCAGCGGCGTGATCAGGTGGCCGCCGGTTTCCGTCTGCCACCAGGTGTCCACGATCGGGCAACGACCCTTGCCCACGTTGTCGTTGTACCAGTTCCAGGCCTCGGGGTTGATCGGCTCGCCCAC
>CAYYOE010000467.1:0-2486 GCA_964473055.1 uncultured Rhodobacterales bacterium
CGTGGCCGTCGATATGGCCACCCTCGAACAGGGCGAGCTTTGCCATAGCGGCCGGGTCGCGGTGGATCACGCCGGGATAGTTCATGAACTCGGCCAGACCGATGCCCGACGGATGCCCCCGCAGCGCGGCGATGTCGGCGGCGGTCAGTTCGGCCCCCGCAGTTTCCATGTGTGTGGACGGCACGCAAGACGACAACTGCACCCGCAGGTCGATCATCAAACCCTCGGACGCGCGCTGGAACCAGCGGATGCCTTCGGCCCCCAGTACATTGGCGATCTCGTGCGGGTCGCAGATCGCCGTCGTCACCCCGCGCGGCGTCACGCAGCGGTCGAACTCGGATGGCGTGATAAGGCTGCTTTCCACGTGGAGGTGAGTGTCGATGAAGCCCGGCACCAGGGTCAGGCCCGCGACGTCGATCACCCTCGGCGCATCGTAGTCCGCGCCGAGACCGACGATCGCGTCGCCCACGATCGCCACGTCACCGGGGATCATGGCGCCGGTGATCAGGTCGAACACCTGGCCGCCCCGAAGGACGACGTCGGATGCGACATCCCCCCGCCCAGCCGCAATGCGCCGTTCCAGTCCGGTCATGGCATATTCCCCATCCGATGAGGGGCAATCTTCGTGCCGGGCAGAGGTCGCGGCAAGGGGGAACCCGCGCGGGACCGCAATGGGGCGCAGGTTCGCCTGCAGTGCGCTCAGTCCAGGGGCACCAGCGCGCCGCGTCCTCCGATCACGCGGGCAGCCAGATCCGCGCCCGCCGCGACCGCCACTTCCATGTCCGTGCCCGTCAGCAGTGCGGCAAGATACCCCGCGTTAAAGCTGTCGCCCGCAGCGGTTGTATCCACCACATCGGCCACGGGCCGGGTCGCATGACACCCGGTTGCCGCGCCAGCGCGCCACAGGACCGGCCCTGCCCCGTCCTTGACCACGACCGTGCCCGCATCGCCATAACGGGCCAGCGTCGCGGCGGGATCCGCGTCACCAAACCAGCGCGCCTCGTCCTCGAAGGACGGCAACACGATGTCCGCCACGCCCGCCGCCCGCATCACCGCCGCGCACATCGCGTCGCCCGACGGCCAAAGGCGCGGCCGCAGGTTCGGGTCGAAGGCCACCGTGCCTCCTGCCGCCCGGAACGCGGCCAGGGCCGCCAGCAGCCGCGCCCGGTCAGCCTCGGGCAGGATCGCCAGGGTGATGCCCGACAGATAGGCTAGCCCAGCGCCATCCAGCGCTGTCGCCAGCGCCGGTTCGTCCCGGGCCAGTGTCCGCGCCGCGCTTTCACCGCGCCAGTAGGCGAAACTGCGCTCGCCGTCGGCCAGTTCGATCAGGTACAGCCCCACGGTGCGGTCGGCCCGTCGCGCGACATGTCCGGTGCCGATCCCGGCGTCGGCAAGAAACGCCACCATCCTGTCGGATACGCCGTCGGTCCCAACCGCAGAGAGATAATCCACCGTCCATGACCCCGGCAGCCGCCGCCGCAGGTACCAGGCGGTGTTCATCGTGTCCCCCGCGAACCCCATGCGGAAGGTGCCCTCGCCCGTGGGGGCCAGTTCCACCATGCATTCACCGATACTGATGACCCGGCTCATCCCTCTTCCCCCGCAAACCAGTCGTGGTTCGCTGCCCGGATCCGCGCGATCTGGTCCAGGATTCGGGACAGATGCACCCGCATCGCCGCCGCCGCCCCTTCGCCATCGCCGCGCGACAAGGGTGCAAAGATCGCCAGGTGGTCCTCGTAGGCGGTGCGCGAGGCGAAGGACAGCGACAGCATCCGAACCCGGTCCATATGCGACTTCATCTCGGTGATCAGGTCCCAGGCCAGCGCCACGCCTGCCCGATCGCAGATGTCGCGGTGGAAGGCATCGTCGAGCGCATGGAAGGCGGCCTTGTCGCCCGCGTCGATCGCCTGCCCTTGCGCCTCGAGGTTTGCCCGAAGCCGTGCCAGATCGTCCGGCGTCATGCGCCCTGCCGCGGTGCGCACGGTCTCGACCTCCAGCGCGGTGCGCACGAAGCGCGCCTGCATGACCGCCGCCTCGGAGATCAGCGTGACCGTCGTCGCGCGCTGCGGGCGGATCGACAGCAGGCCCAGCTTCGACAGCCGGTAGAAGGCATCGCGCACTGGCTGGCGCGACACATCCATCTGCGCGGCCACCTCGACCTCGGACAGCTTCGTGCCGGGGGGCAGGTCCAGCGCCAGGATGCGGCGGCGCAATTCGTCGAACACCTGATCGGCGACCGAGGTCCGCCCCAGCATTCCGACCGGCGTCAGCGTCAGCCCCGCACCCGGGTTGATGGTGGTGTCCATGCCCTCCCCTCGCTCCGCTTCCAAGGGATCGTTGACAGGCATTATATGCTAGCATATTAGCCTATCACAAGTGGAGAGAATGCTCCACACGGAGGAACCGCACCACATGGCCCTGCTCGACCCCGACAGGCTGTTTCCGACCGACCCCGCCACGCGGGGCCTGGCGCGGGACCTGTACGA
>CAYYOE010000468.1:0-2469 GCA_964473055.1 uncultured Rhodobacterales bacterium
CTATACCGTGGAACTTTACAAGAAGGTTCGCTTGGCGTGTGCCGAGGGCATGAGCCGGCGTGCAGCAGCGAAGTATTTCAACATTTCGCGCGGGACGGTTGAGAAGATGTTGGCCTTCTCGGTGCCGCCTGGCTACCGGCGGGACAAGCCGATCAGGCGGCCGAAGCTGGACGGGTTCACCGAGTTCATTGACGCCTGGCTTGAAGCCGACAAGGCCGTGCATCGCAAGCAGCGTCATACGGCCAAGCGGATATGGGAACGGCTTCAGGCTGAGCATGGCTTCACCGGCGGCTATACGATCGTCAAGGATTACGTGCATGAGCATGAGCGGCGGACCCGGGAGATGTTCGTGCCGCTAGCCCATCCGCCAGGCCATGCGCAGGCAGATTTTGGCGAAGCGGTTGTCGTCATCGGCGGTGTCGAGCAGAAGGCGTATTTCTTCGTCATGGATCTGCCGCACAGCGATGCCTATTTCGTGCGGGCCTATCCGGCAGCGACGGCGGAGGCCTGGATAGACGGGCATGTCCGTGCCTTTGCCTTCTTCGGCGGGGTGCCGCAGTCGGTGCTCTACGACAATGACCGCTGTCTGGTCTCGAAGATCCAGCCAGATGGCACGCGCATCCGCGCCGCGCTGTTCAGCGGCTTGCAGTCGCATTACCTGTTTCGGGATCGCTATGGTCGGCCCGGGAAGGGGAACGACAAGGGTGCTGTCGAGGGGATGGTCGGCTACGCCCGCCGCAACCACATGGTGCCGATCCCCCACTTTGCCAGCTGGGCCGCCTTCAATGCCGACCTTGAAGGGCAGTGCCGCGCACGCCTGACGCGCATTCTTCGGGGTCACAAGGAGACGATCGGTGAGAGGTTGCAGCGCGATCTGGCCGCGATGCGCCCCCTGCCTGCCGCCCCGTTCGACGCCTGCGACCAAGCGGGCGGCAGGGTCAGCTCGCAGTCTCTCGTGCGCTATGACACCAACGATTACTCGGTCCCGGTTGCCTATGGCCACCAGGATGTCTGGATCCGCGGCTATGTCGATGAGGTCGTGATCGGCTGTCGCGGGGAGGTGATCGCCCGACACCCGCGCTGTTACGATCGCGAGGACATGATCTTCGACCCGGTTCACTACCTCCCGCTGATCGAGCGCAAGATCAATGCCTTGGACCAGGCAGCGCCTCTGGCGGAATGGGACTTGCCCGAAGAGTTCCAGACTTTGCGCCGCCTGATGGAGGCGCGCATGCTCAAGATGGGCCGGCGCGAGTATGTGCAGGTGCTGCGTCTGCTCGAGACCTTCGGTATGGATGACCTGCATGCCGCCGTGAAGAAGGCCCTGAAGCTGGGCGCGGTCGGCTTCGACGCCGTGAAGCACCTCGTGCTCTGTCAGGTGGAGAAGCGCCCCCCAAGGCTTGATCTCGATGTCTACCCCTACCTGCCGCGGGCGAACGTCGAGACGACGCGTGCGGCCAGCTACATGGCCCTGATGACGGAGGCGGCGGAATGACCGAGGCCCCGAAGATCCTGCTTGCCCACCATCTGAAGACGCTGAAGCTGCCGACCTTCCTGCGGGAATACGAGAAAGTTGCCCGCCAATGCGCCGCCGAAGCGCTGGACCATGTCCAGTTTCTGTCCCGTCTGATCGAACTGGAACTCATCGACCGCGAGCGGCGGATGGTCGAGCGACGCATCAAGGCCGCGAAGTTCCCGGCCACCAAGAGCCTCGACAGCTTCGACTTCAAGGCGATCCCCAAGCTGAACAAGATGCAGGTGCTGGAGCTTGCCCGCTGCGACTGGATCGAGCGGCGCGAGAACGTCATCGCCCTAGGGCCAAGCGGAACCGGCAAGTCCCATGTGGCCTTGGGTCTCGGGCTGGCCGCCTGCCAGAAGGGCATGTCGGTCAGCTTCACCACCGCCGCAGCGCTGGTCAATGAGCTGATGGAAGCTCGCGATGAGCGTCGGTTGCTGCGCCTTCAGAAGCAGATGGCCGCCGTCAAGCTGCTGATCATCGACGAGCTCGGCTTCGTGCCCCTGTCGAAGACCGGCGCCGAGCTGCTGTTCGAGATGATCTCACAGCGCTACGAGCGCGGTGCCACGCTGATCACCAGCAACCTGCCCTTCGACGAATGGACCGAGGTCTTCGGCTCCGAGCGCCTGACCGGGGCCCTCCTCGACCGCCTGACGCACCACGTCAACATCCTCGAGATGAACGGCGAAAGCTACCGCCTCGCGCAAAGTCGCGCGCGCAAGACCGGCGACAACACCTGATCCAAAGCATCAGACTTGGACCTGACGGTCCAAGGCGGCCAGTCACCCGCAAGCTATATGGCGAGCGCGGCTGACTGGCCGCCGCCCATCACCCGCGTCCCGCGCAAACCCAAAGTGGCCCAATTTTGCGCCGCCCCGTGGCCCAATTTTACTCCGCCGTTGACAGCCATCCCGATTACACGCGCCAGATACGGTGGCACGGCATTGCCGACT
>CAYYOE010000469.1:0-2469 GCA_964473055.1 uncultured Rhodobacterales bacterium
GGTGCCCGCGCGCGTCGGTCTGCGGCCGTTCCATGATCCGGAGAATGCGAAGGTGAGGGGGTAGGCGGCGCCGGTTCGTGGTCACGGACTGCGGGCAGCGCGAACGTCAGCCGAACGGGACGAAGCGGTTGTTCGGGTTTACCGACAGAGGGCCGCGGATGGCCGCGGGCTGCCGCATCCCCGCCGGTGGTCTTCCCTTTATGGTGTCAAGTCATCGTGACGACTGAACGCGCGCTGATGTCACCAAAGCGGCTGGCCGGTGGGGCGGCCATCCGCTGCCCGGGCCGCTTTGCGGCTGTTCCGGGCTGGGTGCAGCGTTCAATCGGTCTGAAGCCCAAAGTCCGCAAAGGGGCTCAGTCCGACGACCCGCGCGACACTCTCCACCCGGACAGCCACGCGCCCGCCCCTAGCCGCGTAGAAGCGCGACCTGTCGTGCGAAGTCATCGGTCGCCATCAACGCCTTGCAGCGGGCAAAGCGCCCGTCGGCGTAGGCGCGGAAATCGTCGGCCGGGTTGTCGTTGGCCAGCTGGATCAGGCCCCAGAGCGTCCACAGCAGATCGCACATCGCCTTGTGGATGGTCATCCGGGCCCGGTCCCGCGCGGGCGGGGGGGCGCCGAAATAGGCGTGCAGCATTGCCGCGTCCTGGTCGGGGTCGAAGCCCCCCTCGACCGACAGGTCGCCCAGGTCCCACATCGGGTCGTTCATGCCGGAATATTCCCAATCGACGATCCACATGCGCGTCCCCGTATCGAGGAAATTTTCGCACAACGGGTCGCAATGGCAGGCCATCGGAGCCACCGGGGCGGCATCCAGTGCGGCGCGCACGCCCGCCGCCTCGGCCACCACGTCATGATAGCCGGACGGCAGCGCCACGTCCTTGGTCGCCAGGATGCGCAGGTAGTCGTCGATCATCGCGAAAAGCTCGAACCGCGCGGGGAAGGTCACGCCCGATCCGTGAAGCTGGCG
Organism: uncultured Rhodobacterales bacterium; assembly: GCA_964473055.1. Lineage (GTDB taxonomy): Bacteria > Pseudomonadota > Alphaproteobacteria > Rhodobacterales > Rhodobacteraceae > UBA996. The sequence goes on from CAYYOE010000469.1 coordinate 968, forward strand.
GAACGCGGCTCCGGCGCGGGCCGGGGCGCCGGGGCGGGTGCGGAAGGCATCGGGCGTCATCGTGACCGTATCCGCGATGTAGCGCGTCACCATCACGCCGGTGGCGGGGTCGACGTGCAGCACCTCGGGGCTGACACCCGCGCGCGCGGCCTCGCGCGCCGCTACCGCCTCGTTTGCGCGGTCGATGTAGTCTTCGGTGCCGCGCCCCGGCAGGCGAACCACCACCTCACCCGCCCGATAGACCGCGTTGGTCAGCCCGCCCATACGCTCCAGCGGTCCGTTCGCGGCGGCAAGCCCCGGAATGTCGCGCAGCACTGCCCGCACACTTGCATCGTCCATTCCCATGCCTCCCAGCAGCTTCCGGAACAAAGCCTTCCACACTGTGCCTGGTATGGCTAGGGTGCCCCACAACCGGAAGGAGGCCCGATGGACCGACACGAAAACGAGACCCTGGATGCCGTCTATGCGGCAAGGGCCCCGGACGAGATCGCGCGGATCTATGACGGATGGGCTGGCACCTACGAGGCCGACATGGCCAGGGCCGGCTATCGCCATCCGTCGATTGCGGTGGCGCTTCTTGCCCGGCACCTGGCCCGTGGGGCGTCGCCGATCCTCGATGCGGGCGCAGGCACCGGCCTGGCGGGGGAATGGCTGGGGATCTTGGGATATCCGCATGTCGAGGCGCTGGACATCTCGGAAGGGATGCTGACGGTGGCGCGGGGCAAGGGGGTCTATGCCGCGTTCCACCGGGCGGCCTTGGGGGACGAACTGCCCCTGCCGCTCGCGCATTTCGCCGGGGTGATCTGCACCGGCGTCCTGACAACCGGGCATGTAGGGGCGGAAGCGCTGCCCGGGCTTCTGGCGGTGACGCGGCCGGGGGGCGTGCTGGTGCTGACCGTCAAGGACACGGTGTGGTTCGCAGGCTTCGACGCGGCGGTGGAGGCCGCCGCCGTGGAAGGTGCGCTGCGGGTGCTGGAAATTACCGCCCCCTATGTCTCGATGCCGGGCGAAGCCGGCACGGCCCCTGGGCGGGCCATGGCGCTGGAGCGGCTGTAGCGAGGCGTTCGATCCGTCGTCTGTCCCGGTGGGCCTGCCGCAGCGCCGGATCGCCCTTGGCTGGTTGAGGGTGTCCGTCCTCGGACCGAGCTGCTGGCAGCAGTTGCCTGCAGAGGGCCAGCTACAACGACCGCCAGCGCGCGGCCTGCCGGTCGGTCCAGTTGACCGTCAGGTGAAGCCCGTCCTCGGCTTCGACCTCGGCTTCGACCACGCCCTGGTCGTGCAGCCAGGCACGTCTGCGGCCGTCGGCGTAGGGCAGCACCAGATCGACCCGCGTGCGCGGCGCGTCCAGCGCCGCGGCTGCCTTCGCCCACAGCGCCTCTGTCCCTTCGCCTGTCAGGGCCGAGATCGCCACCGTGCCGGGGGTGCGGGCGGCCTGGGTCTGCAGCACTGCGCGGGCCTCGCGGTCCAGCCGGTCGATCTTGTTCCAGACCTCGATCCGCGGC
>CAYYOE010000470.1:0-2449 GCA_964473055.1 uncultured Rhodobacterales bacterium
CCGCATAGCTGCCTGTCGGGACCGCATCGCCCGCGGCGCATGACCTTTTCGTCAGGTCAGCGCCACGAGCCACCCGGATACGCGTCGTCGGTCACCGCCGCACCCCAGACCACACTCACCCCGTCGAGGGATTCCTGCATGGCCAGGTGCACCATCCCCTCGTGCGGGGCGGCGCCGTGCCAATGCACCTCGCCGGGCGCGAACCACACCGTGTCGCCGGGGGACAGATGCACCACCGGGCCGCCCTCGGCTTGCGCCAGGCCCCGCCCCGAAAGCACATGGATCGCCTGCCCCAGCGGATGCGTGTGCCAGTGGGTGCGCGCGCCCGGCGCGAAGGTCACGCAGGCCGCGCGCAGGCGGGCGGGGTCCGGTGCGTCCACCACGGTGGCGATGGTGACGCTGCCGGTGAACCAGTCGGCGGGGCCGTCCCGCACGGGGCCGGCGGCAAGGCTTGTGTGCTGCATGATATCCTCCCTTTTGTCGCCCATGGGACCACGCCGCACCTTGCCCGCGCAAGCCCGTCCGGGACAGGGTGGCGCGGCCTGACCCGGAGGACAGCCCATGCCCGACAACCGCCGCCGCGTTTCCACCGGGTCGCCCTTCGAGGCGGCGATCGGCTATTCCCGTGCCGTGGTGACGGGGGACTGGGTGTTCGTGGCGGGCACCACCGGCTACGACTACGCGACCATGACGATGCCCGAAGCGGTCCAAGACCAATGCCGCAACGCACTGGCCACCATCGCGGGCGCGCTCGCACAGGCGGGCGGCACGCTCGATGATGTGGTCCAGGTGCGCTACATCCTGCCCGACCGCGCCGACTGGCCCGCCTGCTGGCCGATCACCGCAGCCGCCTTCACCCGCGCCCGCCCTGCCGCCACGATGATCGTGGCGGGCCTGCAGGAGCCCGAGATGCGGATCGAGATCGAGGTGGTGGCGCGGCTCCAGGACGGTGCCCCGTCGCCCCGGTCCTGACCCGGGGCGGCACGTCGACCGGCACGCGCCGTTGCGCCGCGCGCGGGCGCAAGGTTACGGCTGCACGGGTTAATCAAACCATAACGTGCACAGTCATTTCATATCAGGATCAATGACTTGACCATTTGTGCACATGTGCACAAAGCTCCCCTAGCGGGGCAAGGCCGCCGCTTCAGCCGCCAGCCGGGTGATCCCCGCCCAGTCGCCCGAGGCCACCATCCCCGCAGGCGCCACCCAGCTGCCCCCCACGCAGGCCACGTTCGGCAGGGACAGATAATCGGTCGCGTTCTTCAGGCTGACGCCCCCGGTGGGGCAAAAGGTGATCTGCGGGATCGGTGCGCCGATCGCCTTCAGGGCAGGCGCCCCGCCCGAGGCCTCCGCCGGGAAGAACTTCATCGTGGTGTAGCCCCGCTCCAGCAGCACCATTGCCTCGGTCGCCGTCGCGGCGCCGGGCAGCAGCGGCAGGCCTTCGTCCTCGCAGGCGGCCAGCAGGCGGTCCGTCGCCCCGGGCGACACCCCGAAGGTCGCGCCCGCGTCGACCGCGCGCTTCACGTCGTCGGGCGTCAACAGCGTGCCTGCCCCGACCACACCGCCCGGCACCGTCGCCATCGCCCGGATCGCGGGCAGGGCGGCGGGGGTGCGCAGCGTGATTTCCAGCGCGGGCAAGCCGCCCGCCACCAGGGCCGCCGCCAGGTCGTCCGCGCGGGACGCATCGTCGATCACCAGGACCGGGATCACCGGTGCCAGGCGGCACACCTTCAGCGTCGCGGCGCTGGCATCCTGGGGGGTCATTTCGCTTTCTCCCTCACACCACCACGCCCGCGCCCGTCTCGGCGGTGCCGACCGTCTGGCGGAACGCCTGGAACAGTTCCCGTCCGAGCCCATAACCATTCGCCGACAGGTCCGCCACCACCGGCGTGCGCGCCTCGAAATCCGCCGCCAGCACGTTCAGGGTTCCGGCCACGGCATCGACCCGCACGATGTCGCCGTCCCGCAGCCGCGCCAGCGGCCCGCCCGCCGCCGCCTCGGGCGAGACATGGATCGCCGCGGGCACCTTGCCCGACGCCCCCGACATGCGCCCGTCGGTCACCAGCGCAACCTTCAGCCCGCGGTCCTGCAGCACCGACAGCGTCGGCGTCAGCGAGTGCAATTCGGGCATCCCGTTCGCCTGTGGTCCCTGGAACCGCACCACGACCACCACGTCGGATGCGAATTCCCCGGCCTTGAACGCGGCCTTCACCGCGTCCTGGCTGTGGAAGATGCGCGCGGGCGCCTCGATGACATGACGTTCCGGCGCCACGGCCGAGGACTTCATGATCCCGCGGCCGAGGTTGCCGCGCATGTCCTTCAGCCCGCCCGAGGGCTGGAACGGATCGGCGGCGGGGCGCAGGATGCGGTCGTTCAGCGTGTCGTCCGGCCCGTCCTCCCAGACCAGCGTGCCATCCTTCAGCTTCGGCTCGCGCGTGTAGATCGCGAG